>NZ_JBKGUA010000021.1:0-134167 GCF_046543485.1 Paraburkholderia sp. EG304
CCAACGTCCTGGAGCCGGAACTCGACCAGAACTGACAAGGAAATCTACAATCGACACCGCGCAACGCCCAACCCCGCCGAATCGGTCACGTTCCCGAAATCGGCGGTCACGTTCGCCGAAATCCGCACCGACTGCTTGAGCGTGGCCGCGAGGGGCACCACGAAACTCTCCTTCAGATAACGGTTAAAGCGCTCGACCTTGCCCTTGGTCTTGGCTCGATAGGGTCGGCATACCTTCGGCGTGAAGCCGTAGGTCTCGGCCAGGGCGAGCAGGTGCGGGTTCCATCGATGCTGGCCGTCGCCGAATGCATCGCGCTCGATAACCACCGACTTCGCATTATCGAACAGTACCTGCTCGGGCGTACCGCCGAAGTAGACGAACGCTTCGCGCAGGCACTCGCACAACGTCGTGGCGTCTTCGCCGGCGGTGAAGCGCACGAAGCTCGCGCGGCTGTATCCGAGCGTCGCCACCAGCGCCAGCAGTGGCGCGCGGCCACGACGGATGACCGTGAAATCGGCTTGCATCTGTTTGCCCGGCGCCGTCTCGAACCGCACCACCGGCTCGGATTCGGCACGCTTGTACGGCACGAGAAACGCCTTGAGCTGGCTGACGCCGCCTTCGTAGCCGGCTTCCTGCAGTTCCCGAAGCAGCACCGTCGCCGGAATCCAGTGCGGCCGCGCAGCGGCGACACGCTCGAGCAGGTAATCCTTGAACGGGTCGAGCTTCGTCGGACGTGGTTCCCGTTGCTTGTAACGCCCCGCCTGCTCGTCGCGCAGATAGCGGCGCACCGTGTTGCGCGACAAGCCCGTTTGCCGCGCTATCTCCCGTACCGCCGTCCCCCGTCTTGCCAATACCTTGATTTCCACTGCTTGCTCCTGAGTCAGCATCGGCGGCAAAAGCCGCCATCCTCTCCCAGGTGGGTCAGGTTTACTTCGGCGGGTGGGTCAGTTTTACATCGGCGCTAACAGATTCATGCCGGCAATGCTGCTCTTGGTGTGTGGCTGGTTGGTCAGAGAGCAAATTTTGAAGCCGGTATTTTTGATTTCCGCGGCGCCCCGAGCTGCCTAGAGTGGCAGCCTTGCGCGCCCAAGCTCGCCGCTCAACAGCTCGCCGGCTCCTGCGCGATTCGACCTCTGGACGGAGAGACACTCGCGATTATTCATACGAGCGTCGATGAAGTTCGACGCGCGGACCTAGCAAAAGCCATCTACGCGACTACAGTTGAACCTATTGGAGGCAAAACCGAACGCAACTTCTACGAGAGCCTCAGGACGCGAAGCGGTATTGAAAGGGTCAATGCCGTTCTCGACCTGATGGGGACGGCCTACGTGGGTGTTGGCGCTTCAAACAAAAGAAAACGCGTCGAATCATTGCTGGCAAATCCTACGCGCATCAAGACGCCGGCCACCCCAGCGGAGCTCGCTTTGACCGCGGTGGCAGCAAGCGATTCGTTTGCAAACGTCTTGGACGCAATTCGATGCGTCGAGAACGAAACCGGCGTAACGATGGCACGCCCAGAATTAGTCTCTTGTATCAAGTCTGCATTACAGCTGTGTTCGGAAAATCCTACGTTGCAACTCGACGACGCGGCATTCCAGGTTGCAAATGCGCGTCGCGAAAAAGGCCGTGTTCTTAGAAACAGGGCAGTTGGTAGCACACTGCTCATGAAAGGCCTAGAGTTCGACCATGTGGTCATCACGCCAGACGCGTGCGAGAACCGCCAACATTGGTACGTGGCCCTGACGCGAGGAACAAAGTCAGTTCGCGTTTTGTCGCCAAGCGTGAGCTTCACCGTTTAACGATACGAGTTCGTTATGCAACAGTTTCTGAGCATCAAAAATATTCTTTATGACGAAAACGCTCCTCTCGCATAATGATTGACGTAAGGGAAGAGAATCGAGACGGCTTCGCTACGTCTGCTCGATTGTAAACACACTCGCGTGTCACTCCTCTATCAGCTCAAAGCCACCATTGCAGAAGTCATCGCTTTCCGCTAGGCATCGGTAAAGAACTGCCATCCATCCATTTAAGTTTGCCTCAGACCTAGTTTCGGCTACTTGCCGCAACTCCTCACGCAGAGCTTCCGGGCCAGAAGCGAAGTTGTTTCGAAAAGTTCGTTTGTTTTCTGCGAGTTCCGACGCAGCGTAGCTGACATAAAGCTCGTTAAGCTCAAGGAGGTCGAAGTGATTACGAGCGCGTTGCACATCGACAGCGGACATTGCCGGTGCGGTGAGAACCTGATACGAGACCGTTAGGCTCTCGCCAAATTCAAGCGATGCCCCGAGCACACAATATTCGCTCCAATCATCAAAGTACGGGTGGAAAGTCTCTTCGGCACGGCTTTCGGCGACGTGAGCGAGTTTCGATTTGTTGCAATCCGCGCAGGCGGGAACCAGATTTGCAGGAAACACAGCAAGTTCAGGAAATCTTGTTTGTGGCAAATAGTGGTCTAGGGTCTTCACAACACGGAGACCACAGAGGGGACAACGCTTGAATTTCGCACTGGCCTTGATTCGGTCGTAAATCGGTCGCCCGTATCCACCCACCAGCACGCGGTCGTACACGCCTGAGAGTTGGCCGCTGGTCACCCCGACCGGCTCCTCTCTATCGAAGGCTGAAAGGTCGCCCACTTCTGCAAGCCTTAAATATTCGCGAGCTCGGCGCTCCACACGTGGACCTTCAGCAACAAGTGCAGCACGCAATACCCGGTCTTGAGTGTGCTCAGCTAGCTCTTCAAATAATTCTCTCGGGTCGTCCCCCGGGCATTCCATACCAATCATGCGTCGCGCCCCCTCAAAAGTGAACGCGCCACCGAACGTCCCTCGGCGCCAAGTTGGTCGTTAAAGGCTGTAAGGACCTGCTCAAAGTCGTGCGATTGCCCCACCACCTTTGAAATCAAGGCATGGTGAGAACTTTCCGTCATTTCAACCCGGAAGATTTCCCGTGTGAGTGTTCCCAAGTTCTCCGCGAACGTCTCCGTTTCTGGACGCTCGAGTTCCACCTCATCCCCAGTCCTGAAGAAAAGGGTCACGCACGCAGCTGGAATTTCCTGGACAACAACCGGCGAATGAGTCGCCAATAGTGCCACGCCATTACGGGCAGCGAGAAGGTTCGAAAGCGCTCGCACAAACGCTGCGACAAGAGGAGGGTGGAGATGCGCCTCTGGCTCGTCAATTACCACCAACGTCCGTTCTGTAACCAACTCGACAAGTTTGGTCATCGTAAGCAAGACGACTTTATGCCCCGAACTCGCCCGGTCAAAAAGCTCTCCAGCTTCCTGCGCAAATCGATTCTGTTCTGAATCGGCTAACTTGACTAACCCGAGTGCTGCAAAAAGCGGGTCCGTCTCCAGGACCCGCATTGCGGCGCGCCAGCGCGGTACACGCGCACTGCGCAAACACGCAAGCGTACTATCTATGAATTCTTTCTTGAGCTCAGATGTTCTTTTGAGGCTGCTTGCCTCGCCGTCCTTTCTTCGCTCCTTCTTCAGCCCGACATACGTGTACCTTATCCCAGTGCCGGTTCCCTTATTTGAGACAGGAGGGTCAAATTCGTCGAATGCGCTGAAAGCAACGGCAACAAGGTTGGCGAAGCTTGTGCGTTCAGTACTCCCACTTGGCTTGCGCATTTGCAACTCGCCGCCTCGCGCGGTGCTCCCATCGCGCAAGGTCTGTACAAGCGACCTAAGCAGTGTCGTTTTGCCAACACCGTTCCGGCCAATGATGGCATGGATGTTTGTAGGGGGATTTGAATCCGGCTTGACATTGACTCGAAGGCGAGCATCACTATTCGCTGAAAGTGAATAGCTAAACCGGAATGCGGTCGGCGTGGCGCGTTCTAAAAGGATATCGCTCATCTTTTCGATGTCGTCTGGCCAATGCCCACGCATCAACGACTTTTGGAATGCTGGCTCGTGCTCCACGCGTGCTCGGATATCAGCGTCCCATATTACGTCCCGCATCGCGCGCAGGATGGCTACGCGCTCATCCTCGCCGAGACTAATGAGATTTTCATAGTATTCGGCACTTCCGCCCAACGAAGCATAGTCTTGCGGAAGTTCAGGGAATGAATCCTCGACGCTCACCCACCCTTCTTCCATGCCATCGCTCATGACTTTCACTGACCCAATGTCGTGCCTCGTCCCTTCTGAGTCGAAGTAGACAAGCCGGAAGGTAGTCTTTAATGTGTAGTCGTCCCAGTTATCGCGCAGCAGATAGCATTCGTTCATGCCCGCTAGGGTCCGGGACCTGCGAGGAACATCTTTGTACTGCACAACAGTAAAGAGCATAAACCTCTCCAACGAATACGGCCAAAGAAATAGGGTTTATCCGGCGTCTCCTGCTCGAAGCGCTTGCGATTGGAGGGTATTCTCGCCTGCGCCCGACACCATTGAGACTTCCGGGTATCTAAGCGCGGGAACTACGCTTGGTGAGCCAGAAGAAAGATTACCGTCCCGGCTCGTTCGACGAGCGTCAGCTTCAGACCGCCTAGCAGCCGCAACGGTGGTGGAGTATCACCGCAGCCTATTCATCCCTTGCTATGATTGCCACCCCTCTGGAATGAGCGCCTCCCCGTTACGGAATTCAGGAAGGATATGCACGTATGCCATGTCCTTGAACGTTTCGCTCGGCACGTGCTCGAACACAATCATCTGGAACTCGGTCTCGTAGTCCCTATTCATCCGTGCGATGAAATTGTTGAGCAGATTGAAGGCAATCGATACCTTCTCCGTATCGCTGTTCTTAAGCGCCACACTGTCGTCGGCCTTGTTGTCTGGATAGTAAGGCCTGCTGGGCTGGTCGATGATGAGGAAGCTAGGGATAAACATCGACTTGTGACTGATGGCAACCTCGTGCAATGCGAGGAAATGCAGCAGATGCAGGAACATGTGGTTCGAGCTGCTGCCCACGTTTTCAATCAGCTTCGAGCGAGGCTTCCGTAACCGTAAGCGCTTTTCCTTGTAGGCAAAGTCGGTCTGATAGGATGCGTAGTTCGCGAGCGCGTCTCCAGTTTCTTTGAGAAGGTCGAGCGCAATCTCGTTAATCATAGAGACGACGGCCTCCCGAGTTTCTTCCACATCGCGCACCTCGATGGCGTCCATCTGCCTCTGCAGGTCATCTTCGTCGGAGGCTGTAGTCTGCAGAACATTAGGAGCACGCGCTCCCTCATACGCTCTGAATCGCCCCATCGCCTCGCCCACAAACATCCATTTCTCGCGCTGAGAAGCGAAGGACTTGGGTTCTTGCGGAAGTCCGGAGAGGTCCCGTTGCAGCGCATCGCGCTCACCCTCGAGCGATTTGACCATTGCGCCAATCTGGCCATCCACCGGTTGCTTGCCAGTGATTGATTTCTTGACCGCCGACAGGTCTGATTTGAGGCTGCTGATGAGGTCGTCAAAAATCTCCGACTTGACTAGGCTCGGTGCCTGCTTCATCAACTGCTCGATTGGTCGCAGACTGTCTTCAGCGTTCTTGAAGATGTCTTTGTAGGACCGATATTCAGACGAGAACTGCCTGAGTTTTCGAAGGCGACGCTCCACAACGAACAGCTTGGCACTGGTCTCGACGTACCTGTTCAGGGCCTGCCCGGTCTCCGGCGACGCCGCGTCGCTGATAGCACGCCGAACGTTGTCCATGGACAGGCTCGCAAGGTCGCTATCTATGAGACCGTATTCGGCTGCCTTGACGGCAATATCGCGCACCTCTTCATCAAAGGTCTCCCTCCCTTGGCCAAGGTGTGCCTCCTTGCGCTGGAGCCTTGCAATCTCCTTCCTCAGAGCTTCCTTTTTCTCGCGCGCAGCGATGTTAGAGAGGTCATCAATACCGAGAGCCATGTCGAAGATGCGCGGCAAAGCTTCCTGGTATCGCTCCTCTGACTGCTTATCGAAGAACACCTTGCTATTGGTGATGATGTCTTCGGAGATAGTGTTAAACAGGAAGAAGTATCGGAACGACACCTTCGAACCAGTCTTCAGCGCGCGCCCACCATAAGCGACCGTAACCTTATCGGTGATATGAAACTCTGCTTCGAGTATCGTTCGGATGTCGTCTTCTTTCGTATTCGACTCGGGCATATCCGGCACCATCCCAGTGGTCGAAAAATAGTAGTCGCTCGAGACCTCGTTATCCCTGGGGCTCCTACGTGCAATCGTGTACGTTTTGTCGTTCACGTAGAACGTCAGTCCATACCAGCCGACGTTCTCATTGATGATACTATCCGGGAGCTTGTGGGAACTCGCCAGAAAGCAATAATCGATGATGTCGAGCAACGCGCTTTTGCCGGTGTGACTTTCGCCGGTAATTACGTTCAGGCGGTTGCGCTTGAAATTGAGACTGCGACGCTCGCCTGTGCGTGACCACAGCGTGATGGAATCAAAGCCGAAATTCAAAGCTGCACCCTGAAGTTTAAATACAGCTCCTCGACCGGACCAGTGAGGAGCGAAGCGATATGACCCGCCGCTTTGGCGATTTTTTGCGCTCGTTTGCCAAACGCGGAGTCTACCTCTAGTGACTTCAGCAACGCCAAACCGCCATCGAAGCGAACAAAGCCCACTTCGACGAGAAGCTGTATCGCGTTAACTGTCATGGCGAGACTGTCGTCATACCTCGTCGCGAAATTGGCAAACAAATCGGGCCGCTGCGCAACCAGCGCCGCCGCCTCTCGCCGTGCGACTCGTGAGTCGCCAAGATAACGCACAGTCGCATCGTGCATTACCAGAGGCATCACGAGGAGCGCTTTCGGGAGAGTCACACTTTTTGAGTGTTCAAGGACGCTCATCAACGCGATTGCGCATATCCCAACATTGTTATATCCCGACCATCTACTGCTCATTGGCACTCCAGTCTCTATGCCAGCCTATCTGACCGGCGTCTGACAGATAATAGAGCTCACCGTTGCTAAGCGTCGTCGATAACTCGGTATCGCCGAGCTTGAACTGCTCCCGCCGCAGCGTAATCAGCAAGGTCATCGCAGCGTCAATAATCTGATGTGGCGTATTACAGCCCCGAAACGCCGCCCGAAACTCGTTTCGCCAGCGCACGAATACCTCCTCGTGGAAAGCTTCAATCTCCTCGCTTACGAGGTCTCCCTCCTGGACCCACTGCTGGAGGTAACGAGAGATACGCAGTTTGTACGTGGTGTAATCGATGGCGAGTTCTTCGTCAGATTCGGAAATATCACCAATCTCCAATAGACGTCTGATAAATCTCTGAGCAAAGATATCGCTTGGCAGCTCCGGAGTAAATTTCGGATAGACCAACTTCTTCGTACGTCCATCGTCGAAAATACGGCGATAGCGCTTCATGAAGTCGTCGAAGCTGATGAGTATTGCCTCTCCGCGCTTAACAGCAATGAAATTATCGGTCCGGATACTCGAATCCAATCGACCAAAAACCGTGTCGACCTTATCCGGGTCGATAATCTTTTCAAGCAGCGAACGCTTCACTCGACCGACAATGTCATCAAGCCCCAGCTCGACCTTGATGTGGCGAAAGAACGCCTCTATAACCTCGGTCTCGAGCTTCAACACGCCGTCGATGTATCCTTTGATGCTCTGGTCGACGGTTTTGCTTTCAAGAGATTTTAGGTGGTCAAGCAGTGTCTGAAAATCGTCTCCGCCCAAATTAAACCTATCTAGAATCTGAAGAAATTCGTTGGTCTTAGACTCGGACTTATTCGATACCAGATGGAATTCTGTTTTCTCCACGAATCGAAGCTGCTGCGAGAGCTCCTCTCGCCCTTCTGCTTTGTCACCAATAACCTGCGACCAGTTAGAAATCGTCTTCCAGAGGTCTGAATCGAGTTCCGTCAACGCAACGGGGTCACCCTTCGCATTACTGCGAACGGTATGTTTGAGCTGAACAAGGATATTGAAGTCAGCGTCGAGCGTCGTGTGAACGTCATCTTCGACTTCCAAACCGACGGTTTGACCTGATTTCAAATTAAGAAGGCGGTCCAGAAAATAGTAATATTGATATTCAAACCCAATACTCTTATCGTCTGCACTGGTCTTCTCGGTGAAACTCTTTTCGTTTGACACGTGCTACGCCCAGTTCTTTTGCTGACTACGCACACACTCGCCATCGCACTTGAACGCTTAAAAGCGCAGAATGGCAGCATCCCCGGAATCGAAAGCCTACAAAGCCAACAACAGCTTTCCGATAGCGAATCATACTTCGTTCCTACGTCTTTTTGTTGACCGTGTAAGGGTTTGTCTGAGTAGCCTTGAAAAAAGGTACGTCTGACCCTGAACCGTAGGAATCAACGAACGCATTCGCACTGGACCCGTATCAAACGTCCACCTATTCGAAACGCGCGACAACTCTTCCTAATAATGCCTCTTCCCATTTGGTCCGTCAGAGCAGTGCCGATTCCCCGTGTGCACAACTCCGCTGTCCACACCACAAGGGTATGGACAGCCGCCCGATGGGCGGTTCCGGAGTTGCACACACTCGAAGACTGACGCGCCGGCGCCGCCGGCTTGCCCTAAAAATGAAAATTATTCGTATGCCCGTCTCTCCGGACAAACTGGGTTAGTGACAAGAAAAGCAGCAAAAAGATGTAACAGTGCTAACTGGGTCGCCGCACAGCCCGTCAGCAAGCTGCTTGTGCCGACCGAAGCCAGAAGAACTGCCGTAAGTGCAAGTTTGTTCAACTTCATAACTTCCCCTGTGTTTCTGCAGCAGATCACTACGGTCCTCTGCTGCACGCTGGCCAATCATTGGAATTTATTTCTTGTAGATGCCCGCCTCTCCTTTCATGTGAGGAAAGGAAGGGCATGTGAATGTCGGCTGCTGTTCGAGAAACTTGAGGGTAAGTCGAGAAATTATGCTGATTGAATGGGGGCATGGTCGATATAACCGCGCCTAGAACGCAAAAAGCCCGGTCGGTGACCGGGCTTTTTGCTTGAATCTGGTGGTGGGGCGTGAGTGACTCGAACACTCGACCTACGGATTAAGAGTCCGCTGCTCTACCAACTGAGCTAACGCCCCAACAGAAGCGAAATTATGCAGGATCTTTTTGAGATTGCCAAGCCCTATTCGCAGTTTTATTAAAAAAATATTGCCCCAACTTGAGCGTTCCCTCGACAAAGCCGCAGTCCAGAAAACATCGTCGCGTCCAACGCGGCCGGTATCATGTCGCGGACACTACGCCGCATGCAGCATTGAGGCTTTCGACCGGGATTCCCATGGACGACAAAGAGATTACCCAGTTGCTCGACCGAGTTCTCGCGCCATGGGTCCGGGCGCTCACGCTGACGCCGATCAAGGTCGACGAGGAGAGCGCCACGCTGCGTCTGCCGTTCTCTGGCGAGTGGCGTCACTCGGGCGGCATGATCAGCGGCCAGGTGTTCATGGCGGCCGCGGATACGGCGATGGTCGTCGCCATCACCGCCGCGCTCGGCGGCTTCAAGCCGATGAGCACGGTCTCGCTGAACATCAACTTCATGCGCGCGGTCCGCAAGGGCGATGTGCTGATCAAGGCGCGCGTGCTGCGCATGGGCCGCAATCTCGTGTTAGGCGAAGTCGAACTGTTCGACGAAGGCGGCAACATGGCCGTTCATGCCACCACGACTTACGCGCTGCTCGGGTGAACGCCTGCCGGACCGGAGCCGGCTGGCCACACAATCCGCCCGTAGCAAGAGCAAAGGAAAGCAAGGAAAAGCAGCATGTTCGATCAGGTCGTTTTCGCCGGTGGCGGCAACCGCTGTTGGTGGCAGGCGGGTTTCTGGGACGTCGTGCAGCCGCGGCTCGACATCCGTCCGCGCGTGATCACCGGCATTTCGGCCGGCGCGGCCACCGCGTGCATGATCTACACACGCGGCGATTCCGACTGGGTCATGCGCTATTACGAGGACGCGCTGCGCCACAACACGCGCAACGCCTACTGGGGCAACCTGTTGCGCGGCGAGTCGGTGTTCCCCCATTACCGGATCTACCGGCAGGCGCTGCTCGATATCTACGGCGACAAGTTTTCCAGGCTCGCACAGGCGCCGGAGATCCGCATCGGCGTGTCGCATCTGCCGCGCTGGCTCGGCGCGCGAAGCGCGGTCGCGGCGGGACTGGTCGCGTACAACATCGAAAAATATCTGCGCAAGACGCTGCATCCGACCCTCGGTCGGACGCTCGGCTTTCATCCTGAATTCGTGCGTGCGCAGGATTGCGCGAGCGTCGACGAGTTGGCGGACCTGATCCTGCAATCGTCGAGTACACCGCCGTTCACGCCGGTTCTGCGGCGCAACGGCCGGCCGGTGCTGGACGGCGGCATGGTCGATAACGTGCCGGTCGGCGCACTAGATGCCGACACCCCCGGCAACGTGCTCGTGATGGTGACGCGTCTTTATCCGCGGCCGCAGATGTTCGTCGTGCCGCACGGCGTGCAGCAACGGCTGTACGTGCAGCCGTCGCGCAAGGTGCCGATTTCGAGCTGGGATTACACGAGTCCATCGCAGATGGTGCACGCCTATAACCTTGGCCGAGCCGACGGCGAGGTCTTTCTTGAACGCATCCCTGCATTGATGGAGGCGGGAGCGCACGAAGCGCGGTGAGTGAATGCGGCAGGGCGGGGCGGGACACACCTGACCCGCCGGCCATCACCCAAGAATTACCGCCGACGCCCGCCCTGCAGGGCTTCCGGATTCGCGACACTGGCGGTATCGCCAGCGTCGAACGCGAGGATGTTCTTGAACGCCGCCGAAAAATACAGCTCGTAGCTCTCGCGCTCCACGTAGCCGATGTGCGGCGTGCAGATCACGTTTTCCATGCGCAGCAGGCTGTAGCCCTGCAGGATCGGCTCGCTCTCGTAGACGTCGATCGCGACCATCCCCGGACGGTTGTGCGACAGCGCGTTGACCAGCGCATTCTCTTCGAGCAGCTCGGCGCGGCTCGTGTTCACGAGCAGCGCGGTCGGCTTCATGCGCATCAGATCGTCCTGCTTGACGATGCCACGCGTGTCGTCGTGCAGACGCAGATGCAGCGACAACACATCGCTGGTCTCGAACAGTTCCTCACGACTCGCTGCGACGCCGTAGCCATCGGCGCGAGCGGCTTCGCGCGAATGCTCGCGGCCCCAGATCAGCACGTTCATGCCGAACGCCTTGCCGTACCCAGCGAGCAGCCGGCCGATCTTGCCGTAGCCCCAAATTCCCAGCGTCTGTCCGCGCAGCACTTGCCCCAAACCGAAGTTCGGCGGCAGCGCCGACGTCTTCAGCCCCGACTGCTGCCAGGCGCCCTGCTTAAGGTTTGCCACGTATTGCGGAATACGACGTTGGGCGGCCATGATGAGTGCCCACGTCAGTTCGGCTGGCGCGACCGGCGAACCAGTGCCTTCGAGCACGGCAATGCCGCGCTCGGTACAGGCCGCCAGATCGATGTGGCTCGCCACTTTGCCGGTCTGACTGATCATGCGCAAACGCGGCAGCTTATCGAGCAATTGCGACGTAATGCGCGTACGTTCGCGGATCAGGACGAGGGCGTCGACTTCCGCAAGACGGCTCGCAAGTTGTCCGAGACCGCGCACGGTATTGTTGAATACTTTGACTTCCTGGTCGGCCAGCAATTGAAAGCAGTCGAGCTTGCGAACGGCGTCCTGGTAATCGTCGAGGATGGCAATCTTCATGGTATGTAATTTGCGGCGCACCCGGCTGGTGCGAACCGAATGTTATGCTGACTGTCCCATCATGTGACTTAGGTCACACGCTGGTCTGGCTAGGTGCCCTACCGTAGAAGTTGCCGCACTAAAAAAGAACGGCAACGCTACGTGAAGGCGAATTGAGAACGTTTTTAGCAGTTTGTTGCGTGTTGAGGCAAGCCGCTTTACACAAGGTTGCAGAAGCCTTGTAGAAAGCGGGCCTCCGCCTGGCAAGCTGTGTGGCCCGGGACGATCTGCGCAATCATGCGCCGGCAGTCGGAAGTTGGCACGTCGGCGTGATGAATTCAATGCCTCTCGCATGCAGCGTCCCAGGGCTTGTACCGTTTTTCTTTGCTTCAAACGGAGACAAGTCGATGAATCTTCCCTCGTTCGAAGGGCACCCCACTATCGAGGCGCCCACATGGGTCAAACACCGTAAGCTGATCGACTGGGTCCAGCGCGTCGCAGCGCTGACCAAGCCCGAACAAGTGGTCTGGTGCGACGGCTCGCAGGAAGAATATGACCGCCTGTGCGCGCAGATGGTTGAAGCCGGAACCCTGAAGAAACTCAACCCCGCCAAGCGTCCCAATTCCTATCTCGCCTGGTCCGATCCGTCCGACGTCGCGCGCGTCGAAGATCGCACCTTCATCTGCTCGCAGCGCGCCGAGGACGCCGGCCCCACCAACAACTGGATCGCTCCGGCCGAAATGCGCGCCACGCTCGACGGCCTGTTCGACGGCGCGATGCGCGGCCGCACGATGTACGTGGTGCCGTTTTCGATGGGTCCGCTCGGCTCGCCGATCGCGCACATCGGCGTCGAGTTGAGCGACAGCCCGTACGTCGTGACCAACATGCGCATCATGACGCGCATGGGCCGCAAGGTGTATGACGTGCTCGGCGAGGACGGCCAGTTCGTGCCGTGCGTACATTCGGTCGGCGCACCGCTTGCGGCGGGCGAGCAGGACGTGTCTTGGCCTTGCAACAAGACCAAGTACATCGTGCATTTCCCCGAATCGCGCGAGATCTGGAGCTTTGGCTCGGGTTATGGCGGCAACGCGTTGCTCGGCAAGAAGTGCTTCGCGCTGCGCATCGCATCGACGATGGGCCGCGACGAAGGCTGGCTCGCCGAACACATGCTGATCCTCGGCGTCACGTCGCCCGAAGGGCGCAAGCATCACGTGGCGGCGGCGTTCCCGTCGGCGTGCGGCAAGACCAACTTTGCGATGCTGATCCCGCCGGCCGGCCTGAACGGCTGGAAAATTTCGACGATCGGCGACGATATCGCGTGGATCAAGCCGGGCAAGGACGGCCGCCTGTACGCGATCAATCCGGAAGCCGGCTACTTCGGCGTTGCGCCGGGCACGAGCGAAAAGACCAACTACAACGCGCTCGCCACGTTGAAGGAAAACGTGATCTTCACGAACGTCGCGCTGACCGACGACGGCGACGTCTGGTGGGAAGGCATGACGGACGAGCCGCCCGCGCACCTGATCGACTGGCAGGGTAAGGACTGGACGCCGGCCGACGCAAAGGAAACCGGCCGCAAGGCGGCGCATCCGAACGCGCGCTTCACGGCGCCGGCTTCGCAGTGCCCGTCGATCGATGCGGACTGGGAAAACCCGGCCGGCGTCGCCATCGACGCGTTCATCTTCGGCGGCCGTCGCTCGACCACCGTGCCGCTCGTGACCGAGGCGCGCAATTGGGTCGAGGGCGTCTACATGGCCGCGACGATGGGCTCCGAAACCACCGCCGCGGCCGCTGGCCAGCAGGGCGTGGTGCGCCGGGATCCGTTCGCGATGCTGCCGTTCTGCGGCTACAACATGAGCGACTATTTCAGCCATTGGCTGAAGACCGGCGAGCGTCTTCAGCAGTTGAGCGCGAAGCTGCCGAAAATCTTCTGCGTCAACTGGTTCCGCAAGGGTCCGGACGGCAAGTTCGTGTGGCCCGGCTTTGGCGAGAACATGCGCGTGCTGAGCTGGATGGTCGGTCGTATCGAAGGCACCGCGCAGGGCGAAGAGCATGCGTTCGGCATTTCGCCGCACTATGGGGACATCGACTGGAGCGGTCTGAACTTCACCCGCGAACAGTTCGAGCAGGTGATTTCCGTGGACGCCGCTGCATGGCGCGATGAGCTCGTGTTGCACACGAAGCTGTTTGACACACTGCAACACGGTCTGCCGCCGGCGCTAAGCGAAGCCAAGCGGGCGCTCGAGGAAAAGCTCACGACTTGACTATGTGAGTGCCCACTCAGCATGAAAAGCCGCCCTTGAGCGGCTTTTTCTTTTGGGCCACGCCAATTGCGATCCTTTCGATTTCCGCAACGCCGGAACGACCGTTGCATCTGTTCGAACAAAAAAGACAGTGCAAGCTGCAGCGCAGCAGATTGTTTTCGGTTTGGGAACAATCGCTGGTCCGGCCCGGTTTTATCGGCGCAGTCGTACCAGAATTGACAATATTTCCTGTTTTGCGGGCAACTTCTGCACGATATTGCGAGTCGTAGGAGAATTCCAAGTTCGCTTCACTGGTTTTCACCAATTGTCAGGAAGCAGTAACAAGGCAGGGAGTTGCTCTATGGATCATTTGCAGTCGATGCGAGTTTTCGTCAAGGTGGCGGATCTCGGCAGTTTTGCCCGCGCCGCGAGCGCGATGGATATTTCCAACGCGGTTGCCACCCGTCATGTTGCCGACCTCGAAGGCCGTCTTGGTACGCGGCTGCTCAATCGCACGACCCGCAGCTTGTCGCTGACCGAATCCGGCCAGGTCTATCTCGAGCGCGCCCGTCAGATTCTCGACGAACTGGAAGACGTCGAACAGATGGTGGTCGCTCGCAATCACGAACCCGTCGGCACGCTGCGCATCGTCGCGCCCGTCGTGTTCGGGCTGCACAACCTCGCGCCCGTGCTGCAAACGTACGCGGAGCGCTATCCGAAAGTCATTCCCGACGTGACGCTGGTCGATCGTCAGGTCGATCTCGTCGAGGAAGGCTTCGATGTCGGCATCGTGATCGCGCGGCAAATGCGCAGCGCGAGCATCGTCACGCGGCGTTTGACCACGGGCTGTATGACCGTCTGCGCGACGCCGGCGTATCTGGAAAAGCATGGCACGCCGACGCGTCCGGAGCACCTGCTCGAACACCCGTGCCTGAGCCTGCCGTCCGAATACTGGGGCGATGAACGCGTGTTCACGGGGCCGGAAGGCGAGGTGCGCGTGCGGCCGTCGAACGTGATCGTCGCGAACAACACTGAAATGCTGCGGCAGTTTGCGTTGCTGGGCATGGGCATCGCGATTCTGCCGAGCTATCTGATCGGTCGCGACATGACGCGTGGCCGGCTCGTGCGTTTGCTCGGCGATTACCGTTTGCCGCAAGTCGAGATCAACATTGCATACCCGAGCCGCCGTCACCTGCCGGCCAAGGTGCGCACGTTCATCGACCATCTGGTCGAGCACTTCAGCCAGACGCCGAACAGCGTGCTCGGCGAACAGTGGATCAAGGACGGTCTGGAGCGCCCGGCGACGTCGGCCGCGTTCGAGACTGCCGAGTCCCGCGCCCCGGAAGCGTTCGATGGCGCGGAACCGCTGTCGCGGCTGCTCGATAGCGAGCTGTCGCCTGCCGTGCCGAAGCCGATGACGAAGTCGTCTAACCGCAGCCGCCCGACGGCCTTGTCGCCGCTGTAAATCGCTGAATGTCCAAGCCCGCAGCGATGCGGGCGGACAATAAAAATAAAAAGGCGCAGTCACCTGAAGTGACTGCGCCTTTTCTATGGACAGATGCGGATGCGGAGCAAACCGCGGGCTATGCACGGATTGTCGACCCCGGCGGCGGAATGAAGCTATTTCCGCTACCCCCGCGAGCCGCCGATCCGAATCCCCGCCTTATTAGCCGATTTTTCGCGCCGCGGTCTTTTTCGCCGGTGCCTTCTTGG
Organism: Paraburkholderia sp. EG304; assembly: GCF_046543485.1. Lineage (NCBI taxonomy): Bacteria > Pseudomonadati > Pseudomonadota > Betaproteobacteria > Burkholderiales > Burkholderiaceae > Paraburkholderia > Paraburkholderia sp. EG304. The sequence continues at coordinate 15,552 of NZ_JBKGUA010000021.1, forward strand.
CCGCCGCGGTCTTGGCGGCGGGCGCCTTCTTCGCCGCCACCTTCTTTTCCGCCGGCTCGGCCTTCACTGCCACCGCGGTATCGCCTTCGTCCGCTTCCGGCATCGCCTTCGCCGCCGAGCGAGCACCTGAAGTCTTCGCCGCCGCGGTCTTCGCCGCCGCCGGCTCCTTCTTCTCGAATTCGAAGCCGATCTTGCCGTCGTTCTGCTTGACGAGGAACGCCTTGAAGTTGCGGCCGGTACGCGACGACTTGAAGTTCGTCAGCAGATCGGTGCGCCCTTCCTCGAGCAGCTTGGCCATCTGCTCGCGGGCGATTTCCTGCTGCAGGATCACCTTGCCGGAGCGGAAGTCGCACGACTTCGGGCTCGCCACCGAGTTTTCGCAGACGTAGCTCATGCCGTGCTCGAACACGCGGCCCTGACACTTCGGACACGCGCCGACCGGCTGCTGATCGGAGAAGTCGGGCGGTTCGCCGTCTTCGCCGGCAGCGTCCTGGCCAAAGTCGAACTCGAGCTTGTAATTCTTGATCTCGTCGTCGAGCGACAGTTTCAGGATCGCCGAGAACGGCCGCCCCATCTTGCTGCGGAAGCCAGACAGCGGTCCGATCGTCTTGTTCTGCAGCAGTTCCTCGACTTCGGCGATTTCGAACTGACGGCCGCCCGGAATCTTCGAGATCGAGAACTCGCACTTCGAGCACGCGAAGCGCCGGTAGTTTTCCTTCACCTGGCCACCGCAATTCGGGCAAGGCGTCTGCAACGTCGCGTAATCGCCCGGGATCGTATCCGAATCGTATTCCTTCGCGCGTTTGACGATAGTTTGCGTCATGCGCGCGATTTCCTGCATGAACGCGTCGCGCGGCAGGTTGCCACGCTCCATCTGCGACAGCTTGTATTCCCATTCCCCGGTCAGCTCCGGCGCGGTCAGCTCCTTCACGCCGAGGCCTCGCAGCAGCGTCATCAGCTGGAAGGCCTTGGCGGCCGGAATCAGATCGCGGCCTTCGCGGATCAGGTACTTTTCGGTCAACAGACCTTCGATGATTGCCGCGCGCGTCGCCGGCGTGCCGAGCCCCTTGGCAGCCATCGCTTCGCGCAATTCGTCGTCTTCGACGAGCTTGCCCGCGCCTTCCATCGCCGACAGCAGCGTCGCTTCGTTGTAGCGTGCGGGCGGTTTGGTGACCAGTTGCTGCGCGGCGATCTTGTCGGTCTTGACCTTTTCGTCCTTCTGCACCGGCACGAGGTTCGCATCTTCGCCGCTGGTTTCGCGGCCGTAGACCTGCAGCCAGCCCGGCTCGACGAGCACCTTGCCTTCGGTCTTGAAGTGATGGCCGACCACCTCGGTGATGCGCGTCGTCACACGGTATTCGGCGGCCGGGAAGAACACCGCGAGGAAGCGTTTGACGACGAGGTCATAGAGCTTCTGTTCCGGCTCGGACAGATTCTTCGGCGCCTGCAGCGTCGGGATGATGGCGAAGTGGTCGCTGATCTTCGAGTTGTCGAAGATGCGCTTGTTCGGCTTCACCCAGCCCTTGTCGAGCACCTGTTTTGCGAACGGCAGGTAGTTGTTGCTCTCCTTGAGCATGCCGAGCGTCTGCTTGACGGTGTCCAGGTAGTCTTCCGGCAGCGCGCGCGCGTCGGTTCGCGGATAGGTGAGCACCTTGTGCTTTTCGTACAGCGCCTGAGCGAGGCCCAGCGTATTCTTCGCCGAAAAGCCGAAGCGGCCGTTGGCTTCACGCTGCAGGCTGGTCAGGTCGAAGAGGGCAGGCGACAGCTGCGTCGACGGTTTCGACTCCTCGGTCACCACGCCCATCTGGCCACGGCAGGCCGCGACGATCGTCTCTGCCGCGGGCAGCGACCAGAGGCGCGAATCGCGCTTTTCCGGATCGAACTCGTCGCGCTTGAATTTCGGGTCGAACCAGCGGCCTTCGTAAAAGCCGGCCGCACAGACGAACTCCGCCTTCACTTCCCAGTAATCGCGCGGCACGAAGCGTCGAATCTTCTCTTCTCGCTCGACGACGATCGACAGCGTCGGCGTCTGCACGCGCCCGACCGTGGTCAGGAAAAAGCCGCCGCCCTTGCTGTTGAACGCGGTCATCGCGCGGGTGCCGTTGATACCGACGAGCCAGTCCGCTTCCGAGCGGCAGCGCGCCGCGTCGGCGAGCGGCTGCATCTCTTCGTCGCTGCGCAGGCGTGCGAAACCCTCGCGGATCGAGCCGGCCGTCATCGATTGCAGCCACAGCCGTTGCACCGGCTGTTTGGCCTTCGCGTGCTGCGCGATCAGGCGGAAAATCAGCTCGCCCTCGCGCCCCGCGTCGCATGCGTTGATCAGACGGTCGATATCCTTGCGCTTCATCAGCTTGGTCAGCACCTTCAGGCGCGACTCGCTCTTCGCGATCGGATTCAGATCGAAATGTGGAGGAATGACGGGTAGGTTGGCAAAGCTCCACTTGCCGCGCTTGACTTCGTATTCGTCGGGTGCGGCGATTTCCAGCAGATGGCCCACTGCCGACGAAAGAACGTAGTCGTCGCTTTCGTAGTACTCGTCATGCTTGGTAAAGCCGCCCAAAGCGCGCGCGATGTCGTTCGCGACAGAAGGCTTTTCGGCGATGATCAGTGCTTTGGACATGACTCGATGTGAGGTTGGTAGATCCGGGTTGGTGGCCTTGAGCGCCAACATGGCGCGCGACGCTCGCTTGAGACCTCTTTCGACCCAATAACGACCGCTTTATAGCACAAGGCGCGAACCCAACGGGTCAAGTGCGATAAAAGCGCGCAATCATAATTGCGCGTCCGGCGGTTGATCAACTGCGGCAAACGCCGCGTGCGGACAGCGATGCCAGCGGCGATGCTGTCCCAGAAATGGTCGGCGACGGCCCGTGCCGCAAGCCGCGCTTCGCGAGGCTTTCCGTCTGGCCGTGCGGCGCGCGAAGCCGCCTTCAGGCGACCGCCAGCGCCGGCCGCAGCTTCGGCGCACCGGTCACGCCGGGCAGTGCGGTCAGATCCGACAGCATCCGCTCGACGATCGACACCTGTGGCAAAACCGTACCGAAAAACCGTGTCGTCACCGAGTCTTCGATCAGGACGGTCGGGAAATTCTCGACGTCCAGATCGTCGAACCGATCCGCATGAGTTTCGATGTCGATCCATGCGAAACAGACTTCCGGGTGCCGCTCGGCCAGCTGGTTGAAGGCGTCCCGGTACTCGCGACACGTTCCGCACCACTCCGCGCACAGGCATGCAACGAACAGTGTGTCGGGTTCGTTGACGCGCTCGGCGATCCGGTCCTGGTCGGTGTCGAGGTTCAGCGCGGGCATGAAGTGATTTCCTTGTGTGCTTTGTCGGATGCTTTGGCGCGAATGTAGCATGGCCGCTCGCGAAAAGTTGCCAATCCGCGTTGATGCCGGTCAGTCTCGGCTCAGTCATGATGGGCTCGCATGAAGCGGCCGCCGGGCAGCAGCGTGACCTCGCCGGCGAGTTCGAGCCGGAGCAGGGCGGCGTGCAGGGCCGCGTCCTCCATCTCGGTGCGGGCGGCGAGAATTTCAAGCGTGGTCGGTGAATGGCCCAGCGCGGCGAGCAGACGTTGGGAGTCGGGCGCGAGCTCCGGCAGTGGTCCCGGCTCGGACGACCGTGTCTCGGCGAAGGCGGCGCTCGCAGCTTGCAAAGCGGTCCCGCTCGACGAAACGCGCGAACGCGCCCGATCCGGCGGAACGGCCTGCTTCGCCGCGCGTCCCGCGTTGCTCGCCGTCCGTCGGACAAAACCCAGTTCTTCCAGCACCTCGTCCGGCGTTTCCACGAGCCGCGCCCCCTGCTTGATCATTCGATGACAGCCGCGCGACAACGGCGCGTAAATCGATCCGGGCAACGCGAACACGTCGCGGCCCATCTCGTTGGCAAGGCGCGCGGTAATCAGCGAACCGGAGCGCATAGCTGCCTCGACGATCACGACTCCGCTGACGAGCCCGGCGATCAGCCGGTTGCGCTGCGGGAAGTTGGCGGCGCGCGCCGGCGTGCCGAGCGGCCACTCCGACAGAATCGCGCCCTGCGCCGCGATTTGCCGCGCGAGCGCCTGATGCGCGGCCGGATAGACCAGATCCGCGCCGGTGCCGACCACCGCGACCGTTCCGCCGACACCTTCCAGCCCGCCCCGATGCGCGGCGCCGTCGATGCCGAGCGCGAGTCCCGATACGACCGTCACGCCCGCCGCCGACAGCTCGCGCGCGAACCGCCGCGCATCCTCGATGCCCTGCGGCGTCGCGCTGCGGCTGCCCACCAGCGCGACCGCACGCGTATGGAGCAGGTCGAGCCGGCCCTTTATATATAGCAGCGGCGGCGGATCGGGCATCGTCAGCAGCGCGGGCGGATAAGCGGGGTCGTCGAGCGTGACGATCTGGTTGCCCGGCTGCTCTCGCCATGCGAGCACCGCGTCGAGTTGGCCGTCGAACGCCGGACCCGGCGGCGCCAGCACGGCGCGCGCCGCGGCCTCACCGGCGACCTCGGCGAGCGCATCCGGCGACTGCGCAAACAGCGCTTCCGGCAGCCCGAATGCGGCTAGCAACAGGCGCAACGCCGCGGGTTTGAGGCCCGGTGCAAGCGCCAACCGCAGCCAGGCGGTCAGTTCGATACGGGTTGCGGGCAACGTGTGCATGCGGGTCGCTCCTCTGGCGGGGCCTGCGGGCAGGCGGGCGCCATGCTAAAATTTTCATGATCTGAAATAAAACCGTGCATATAGAACGGCAATGAGCCGCGAATAGCCGCGGCGCCGCGCGTGAGCGCGGGTTCGTCGTCGGGCGCGCGAGGCGCGTTGAATCGAACCGGTTCGACACCATCTATCCTCTGCGTATTACGACGGGCTCACAACCTGGCCAAATGGCCAACGCGAGCCTCCAATGGTTAGCGGCGTCTGAAATCACACTCGAAATCATGGCTTTACTGAACATCCTCAATTACCCCGACAAACGGCTGCACAAGGTGGCGAAGCCAGTCGAGGAGGTCAACGACCGTATCCGCCGCCTCGTCGCCGACATGGCCGAAACGATGTACGCGGCGCCCGGCGTCGGCCTCGCCGCCACCCAGGTGGACGTGCACGAACGCGTGATCGTGATCGACGTGTCGGAAACGCACGACGAACTGCTCGCGTTCATCAACCCGGAAATCATCTGGTCGAGCGATGAGAGGAAGTTGTCGGAAGAGGGGTGCCTGTCGGTGCCCGGAATCTACGACAACGTCGAGCGTGCCGAGAAAGTGCGCGTGCGTGCGCTCAACGAGAAGGGCGAAACGTTCGAGCTCGATTGCGAGGGGCTTCTCGCCGTGTGCATCCAGCACGAGATGGATCACCTGATGGGCCGCGTGTTCGTCGAATATCTGTCGCCGCTGAAGCAAACGCGCATCAAGAGCAAGATGAAGAAGCTCGCCCACGCGATGTAACGCGCTTTCAACTTGCCCGCCGCTCATTCATGACTCATTCGTTGCGCGTCATCTTCGCCGGTACGCCGGAATTCGCCGCGGCCGCGCTGGCCGCGATTCATCGCGCCGGGTTTGCCGTGCCGCTCGTCTTGACGCAGCCGGACCGGCCCGCGGGACGCGGCATGAAGCTGCAGGCAAGCCCGGTCAAGCGTTACGCACAGGAACATGGCCTCGCAGTCGCGCAGCCCACATCGCTGCGCCGCGCCGGCAAGTACCCCGAGGAAGCCGCCGCCGGCATCGAGCAACTGCGCGCGACGCCGCACGACGTGATGGTGGTCGCCGCCTACGGGCTGATCCTGCCGCAGGAAGTGCTCGACATTCCGCGCTTCGGCTGCATCAACATTCACGCTTCGCTGCTGCCGCGCTGGCGCGGCGCGGCGCCGATTCATCGCGCGATCGAGGCGGGCGACGCCCAAACCGGCATCACGCTGATGCAGATGGACGCCGGCCTCGACACCGGCGCGATGATCTCCGAAGTCCGCACCCCGATCTCCGCCGACGACACCACCGCCACGCTGCACGACCGCCTCGCTGAGCACGGCGCACAACTGATCGTCGACGCGCTGATCGAGCTCGAGCGCAGCGGCAAGCTGGCCTCGACCCCGCAACCGGCCGACGGCGTGACCTACGCCGAGAAAATCGCCAAGCACGAAGCGGCGCTCGACTGGCGCCGCCCGGCCGAGGCGCTTGCGCGCCAGGTACGCGCGTTCGATCCGTTCCCCGGTGGCGCCGGCACGCTCGACGACGGCAACACCGTCAAGATCTGGGCCGCCACCGCCGTTGCCTCGCCGGCGTCGGGCAGCAGCAAGGCGCCGGGCACCATCACCGAGGTTTCTGCCGACGGCGTGCTGGTCGCTTGCGGCGAAGGCGCACTGCGTCTGACGCAATTGCAGAAGCCCGGTGGCAAGCGCCTGCCGGTGCGCGAATACCTTGCCGGTTCGCCGCTCGCCGCAGGCCAGCGCTTCGAGCTTCCCGAGGCGCAATAAGCGCGGCGCGCACGCCAGAGCATCGTCGATTCCGCCGGCGTTCCCGGCGCCCGCCGCGAGCCAGCCGCGCGTTAGAATCCTCATGCAGCAGACCAGGTTTTCGAGGGTTCATCACATGTTCGGCATCGTCCATTTCGAGTTTTTCATCGTCGCGGTTTTTCTCCTGAACATCACGCCGGGGCCGGATACCGCTTATATCGTCGGGCGCAGCGTCGCCCAGGGCCGCGGCGCGGGGCTGATGTCGGCGCTCGGCATTTCGGCGGGCTGCTGCATTCACTCGCTGGCCTGCGCGTTCGGCCTGACCGCGCTGCTGGCCGCGTCGGCCACCGCGTTCACCATCGTCAAATTCGTCGGCGCGATCTATCTGATCTATCTGGGTGTGCGCCTGATCTTCACGAAGCCGGCCGCGGGCGCACCCGCCAGCGACGCGCGTGCGCCGTCCACGCCGAAGTCACTGCGGCAGTTGTTCCTGCAAGGCTTCTGGACCAATGTGCTGAACCCGAAGGTCGTGCTGTTCTTCGTGTCGTTCTTCCCGCAGTTCGTCGCAACGGGCAGCGAACACAAGACCTTCGCGTTTTTGACGCTCGGCGCGGTCTTCGTGCTGATGAGCATGGTTTGGAACAGTTTCGTCGCGTGGATTGCGGGCAGTGTCACGCAGCGTTTCTCGGGCAAGCCGACGGTGAAGCGTTGGCTCGATCGCGGCGTCGGCAGCGCGTTCGTGGGCCTCGGCATCAAACTCGCGACCGCCTCGCGATGATTGAATTTTCCCGCATCGCCCATATCTAACATTTCTCTTACAATCTGGCGCCGCAATCGCGCGGCACGGAGATGAAGGCCACGCTCAGGGCAAGGAGTCGCAGACATGTTCAATTGGGTGAAAACCGCGATGTTGATGGCCGCGATTACGGCCCTTTTCATCGTGATCGGCGGGATGATCGGCGGGTCGCGCGGCATGATGCTCGCGCTCGTGATCGCCCTTGGGATGAATTTCTTTTCGTACTGGTTCTCCGACAAGATGGTCCTGCGCATGTACAACGCGCAGGAAGTCGACGAAAACAGTGCGCCGCAGTTCTATCGGATGGTGCGCGATCTCGCCACGCGCGCGAACCTGCCGATGCCGCGCGTCTACCTGATCAACGAAGACGCGCCGAACGCATTCGCCACCGGCCGCAATCCGGAGCACGCGGCGGTCGCGGCGACCACCGGCATTCTGCGCGTGCTGTCCGAGCGCGAAATGCGCGGCGTGATGGCGCACGAACTTTCGCACGTGAAGCACCGCGACATTCTGATCTCGACGATTTCTGCGACCATGGCCGGCGCGATTTCCGCATTGGCGAACTTCGCGATGTTCTTCGGCGGCCGCGACGAAAACGGGCGTCCCGCGAACCCGATCGCGAGCATCGCGGTTGCGCTGCTCGCGCCGATTGCGGGCGCGCTGATCCAGATGGCGATTTCGCGTGCGCGCGAATTCGAAGCCGACCGTGGCGGCGCGCAAATTTCGGGCGACCCGCAGGCCTTGGCGTCGGCGCTCGACAAGATCCATCGCTATGCGAGCGGCATCCCGTTCCCGACGGCCGAGGCGCATCCGGCCACCGCGCAGATGATGATCATGAATCCGCTCTCGGGCGGCGGTATCGCGAACCTGTTCTCGACACACCCTGCGACCGAAGAACGCATCGCGCGTCTGATGGAAATGGCGCGCACCGGGCGCTTCGACTGAGCCGCAGCCTCGTTCGGCGCGTCGAGTCTGAAGTATTGAAGAGCGGGCCCGCGAGGCTCGCTTTTTTTTCGCACCGTTCGTCGCCACCGCGCGACAGCGTCTGCCGCCGCCCCCGCACGGCGGCGCCCCACCGGCGCCACGCTACAATGTGCGCTGATTGCGCCGCGCGCACCGTGCGGCTGGCCCTTGCTCCCTTCATGACTTCAAAGCCTTCTTCGCGTTCTGCTTCCTCGTCGGCGCGCTCGCGCGAATCCCGTTTGTCGGCGCTGCATCTGTCGCCCGAATCGCTCGGGTTCGCGCTCGACTGCGCGGCTCAGGCCGTCGGCGCCGTGCGTCTCGGCGCGGCCTTGCCCGCGGCGCTGCAGAGCGTGCTCGTGTCGATGCCCGAGGGCAACGCCGCGGCGGCGCGCGGCGCGGTGCAGGACATCGCCTATCGCACGATGCGCCGTCTCGCGACCGCCGAGTGGCTGATTGCGAAGCTCGTGAAGAAAGCGCCGCCGCCGCACGTCGCGCATGTGCTGGCGTGCGCGTTCGCACTGCTCGTCGACGACGAAGCGAGCGCCGCTTACACGCCGTTTACGGTCGTCGATCAGGCGGTCAGGGCGATTGGCGCACGCCGCGAGTTCGGGTTCGCGAAGGGGCTCGTCAATGCGGTGCTGCGTAACTTCTTGCGCGAGCGCGACATGTTGCTCGCCGCCGTGCAAGCCGACGAAGCCGCGCGCTGGAACTATCCGGCGTGGTGGATCGACGCGGTGAAGCGCGCATGGCCGGAGGCATGGCAATCGGTGCTGGCCGTCGGCAACACGCAAGGTCCGCTGACGTTGCGCGTGAACGCACGCCATTCGACGGTCGACGCCTATCTGCAAGAGCTGCAACGCCAGCAGATCGCCGCGAGCAAGACGGGCGAGCACGCGGTCACCCTCGCCACGGCGATACCGGTCGAGCGCATTCCGGGCTTCAGCGAAGGGGTCGTGTCTGTACAGGACGCGGGCGCGCAACTCGCCGCGCAACTGCTCGGCGTGCGTGACGGCATGCGCGTGCTCGACGCATGCGCGGCCCCTGGCGGCAAGACCGGCCATCTGCTCGAACTCGCCAACATTCAACTCGTTGCGCTCGAAAGCGATGCGTCGCGCGCGCGCCGCATCGGCGAAAACCTGCGGCGTCTGAAGCTCGAAGCGGAAGTGCGCATCGGCGACGCGGGCAACCCCGCGCAGTGGCACGACGATCTTGATCAGCCGTTCGACCGCATTCTCGCCGACGTGCCGTGCTCTGCGTCGGGCATCGTGCGGCGTCATCCGGATATCCGCTGGCTGCGTCGCCAGTCGGATATCGCCGCGCTCGTCGCCGAACAGCGCCGCATTCTCGACGCGCTGTGGCCGCTCGTGAAACCCGGCGGTGAGCTGCTTTACGTTACCTGTTCGATCTTCCCCGAAGAAGGCGAGTTGCAGGCTCAGTGGTTTGGAAACCAGCATCAGGATGCGGTACGATTGGACGCGCCGGGGCAGCTTTTACCCTCAGTTGCCCGCGCGCCCGCCGACTCATCGGCCGGTTCTCATGCTGGACGACCCGCTGATTTCAGCGCCGGCACGAACTCAGACCACGACGGATTTTTCTACGCGCGCTTTCAGAAACGGTGACCATAAAACGCTTCTTCCCGCTTCGGCTCGCTGCCGTGCTCTGGATCGCGCTGGCCGTCTGGCTTGCAGCGCCGGGCGCGGCGCACGCTGACTCGATCGCGGTGCAGCGGGCGTCGCTGCAGGCCGACAGCGGCGGCTGGAGTCTCGATGCGCATTTCGAATTCGAGCTGAACAGCAATCTCGAAGACGCGGTCAACAAAGGCATCCCGCTTTATTTCACGACCGATTTCGAACTGAGCCGGCCCCGCTGGTACTGGTTCGACGAGCAGCCAGTCAGCGTATCGCAAAGCTTGCGGCTGTCGTTCCAGCCGCTCACGCGCGAATATCGCGTGTCGAGCGTGCAATCGGGCGGCTTGCAGCTCGGCTTTTCCACGCTGAAGGACGCGCTCGCGGTGATCAAGCACGTGACCTCGTGGCACGTGATTGACCGCAATGAGGTGCGTGTCGGCGAAACCTATAACGCGTCGGTGCGCATGCAACTCGATATCGGGCTGATGCCCAAGCCATTCCAGATCGACGCGGTGAACAACCGCGACTGGAACCTCGCCTCCGATTGGAAGCGCTTCACTTTCACGGCGGCAGATCGTGCTAAATAAAGTGCGCTCATCTTCCACCAGTGTCAGCAGCATCGTCGTGCGCGTGCTGGTGTCGACGGTCGCGGTCACGGCCGTGCTGCTGCTCGTATTGCTGGCCGCCGCGAGCGCGAACACCGAATTTTTCGACCGCTACTACCAGTGGCTGTACGCGGCCAACGTCGCGGTCGCGATGATCTTTCTGCTGGTGGTGGCGACGCTCGTCGTCATCATCGTCGTGCGATTACGCACGGGCAAATTCGGTACACGGCTGCTCGCGAAGCTTGCGTTCTTCATGGCGCTGGTCGGCGTGGTGCCGGGCGGCATCATCTACATCGTGTCGTATCAGTTCGTGTCGCGCAGCATCGAGTCATGGTTCGACGTGAACGTCGAAACCGCGCTCGCGTCCGGCCTCAATCTCGGGCGCGGCATGCTCGACGCGTCGCTGTCCGATTTGCAGACGAAGGCGCGTCTGATGTCCGAGCAGATCGCGAGCGCGGATGCGGCCGGCACCACGCTGACGTTGCTGCGTCTGCGCGACCAGTTCGGCGTGCAGGACGCGACGATCGTCGAGCCGACCCGCAGCATGTCGGGCGCGACGCCGGACATGCACGTGGTCGCGCAGGCGTCCAGCAATTACGCGATGCTGCTGCCGAACGATCTGCCGACACCGCTGATGATCGAGCAGGCGCGCGGCCACGGCTATGCGGCGATCGAAGGCGAGGTGGACGGCGACGCGCATGCGCAGGGCGGCAAGGGCGCGCTGCGTCTGCGCGTGGTGCAGCGTATTCCCGATGCGAACGCATCGCTATTGCAGCCCGCCGAACGCTTCCTGCAACTGACGCAGCCAGTTTCGACGACACTCGCGCGCAACGCCGACGCGGTGCAGCGCGCGTATCGCGAGTATCAGGAGAAGGCGCTCGGCCGTACGGGCCTGCGCAAGATGTACATCGGCACGCTGACGCTGTCGCTGTTTCTCGCGACCTTCATCGCGATGATGCTCGCGCTCGCGCTCGGCAATCAGCTCGCGCGGCCGCTGTTTCTGCTCGCGCAGGGCACGAAGGAAATCACCGAGGGCGACTACACGCCGAAGCGCGAGATCAAGTCGCGCGACGAACTGGGCTTCCTCACGCAGTCGTTCAACGCAATGACGCGGCAGTTGGCGGAAGCGCGCGGGGCGGTCGAGAAAAATCGTATCGCGCTCGAGCATTCGAAGGCGTATCTGGAGAGCATCCTCGCGAACCTGACCGCGGGCGTGTTCGTGTTCGACCGACAGTTCCGGCTGACCACTGCGAATCGCGGCGCCGAGCGGATTTTCCGTCAGCCGTTCCAGACGGTGCTCGGATCGTCGCTCGATCAGATCGGCGTGCTCGGCGAATTCGGCGCGATGGTGCGCAAGGCATTCGCCGATCGCGAAGCGGCGAGCGAAGACGGCCATGACGATAACGGCCATTGGCAGCAGCAGTTCTCGGTGCCTGTACCCGGCGAGACCGAGCCGCTCACGTTGCTCGTGCGGGGCGCGCGCCTCGTCGCGGCGAACGAGCGCGATGCCGAAGACATCCAGACCTCTGGCTACGTGGTCGTATTCGACGACATCTCCGACGTGATCTCCGCGCAGCGTTCGATTGCATGGGGCGAAGTCGCACGGCGCCTTGCGCACGAGATCAAGAATCCGCTCACGCCGATTCAATTGTCGGCCGAGCGTTTGCAGATGAAGCTCGCCGACAAGCTCGCGCCGTCGGATGCGGACGTGCTGAAGCGCGGTGCGACGACGATCGTCAATCAGGTCGCCGCGATGAAGCAGATGGTCGACGATTTCCGCGACTACGCGCGCACACCGCCCGCGGTGCTCGCGCATCTGCAATTGAACGATCTGGTCAGCGAGGTGCTCACGCTGTACGGTATCGAGGAAGGCAAGGGCGCGATCCAGATTGAGCTCGCGGCCCTGCCCGCGATACGCGGCGACGCGACGCAATTGCGTCAGGTGATCCACAACCTGCTGCAGAACGCGCAGGACGCGGTCGCCGAAGTCGCGCATCCGCGTGTTTTGCTCGAGACGAGGACAGTAGAATACGGAGACCCCGACGTGCAAGGCAAGGCGCGCGTCGCGGTGCGTCTGACCGTGTCGGATAACGGACCGGGCTTTCCCGCGCGTATCCTCACGCGCGCGTTCGAGCCGTACGTGACGACCAAGGCCAAAGGTACGGGTCTGGGACTTGCGATGGTCAAGAAGATCGTCGACGAACATGGCGCGCGCATCGACATTCGCAATCGCATGAAGGCTGGCGACGTGATCGAAGGCGCGCAGATTTCGATTCTCTTCCTTCAACTGGCGGACGACCCCGCGCAGCCGGGTGCACCTGGTTCGGGTGCGCATCCGGCGCATGGTGGAGCGTCGCAGGGAACGACAAAAGCAACAGTGCAGACAAGGGCAGCGTAAATGGCAACCATCCTGGTGGTAGATGATGAAATGGGCATCCGGGAACTGCTCTCGGAGATCCTCAGCGACGAAGGACACGTCGTGGAGGCCGCTGAAAACGCGCAGGAAGCGCGCGAGTTCCGGCTGCGTCAGGCGCCGGACCTCGTGCTGCTCGACATCTGGATGCCGGACACCGACGGCGTGACGCTGCTCAAGGAATGGGCCGCGCAAGGTCAATTGACGATGCCCGTCATCATGATGTCCGGTCACGCGACGATCGACACCGCGGTCGAGGCCACCAAGATCGGCGCGCTCAACTTCCTCGAAAAGCCGATCGCGTTGCAGAAGCTGCTGAAGGCGGTCGAGCAAGGACTCGCGCGCGGCAACTCGGCGGCCGTGCCAGGCGGTGTGGCCGCGAAGCCGGCGTTGCCCGTCAGCGCATCGTCGGTCGCGTCGGCGGCCGCGTTGCCGATGCTGTCGGCCGATGGCGTCGGCGGCGGCGCGCTCGCCGCGCAAACCGCGTCGATCTCGTTCGACATTCCGCTGCGCGATGCGCGCGACGCGTTCGAGCGCGCGTACTTCGAATATCACCTCGCGCGCGAGAACGGCAGCATGACGCGCGTCGCGGAGAAGACCGGTCTGGAGCGCACGCATCTTTATCGCAAGCTGAAGCAACTCGGCGTCGATCTCGGCAAGAACAAGGGCGAGTGAGCGCCACCTGTTGCATGCGAACGCGGCTAGGCAAAATTTTTTATGAAAGGGCTTGCTGAACTGCGGATCGCTTGATATAGTTTCGTTCTTCGTTGGCCCGGTAGCTCAGTTGGTAGAGCAGCGGATTGAAAATCCGCGTGTCGGTGGTTCGATTCCGCCCCAGGCCACCAGGATTCAGCCCCAGGAAATCGCAAGATTCCTGGGGCTTTTCCGTTTGGCGGACAAGTCGTCACTTTGGCTCGCCATGCTGTTGGAACCGCGCGTAGGACAGCAGGCGTCGGTGACATTCGGTGTCGCGTGATAAAATCGCGCCAGTTCAAGGACTTGCCTGCAGGCGTCGCACGCGGTCGTACACCGCGCGAATGCGGTGCCGAGCGTATCGCACCGAAGCACCCAACCCTTCGCCCGACGATCGGCGGTATAAGCGCCCAGCCACGTTCACGCGCAACGCGCGACCTATACTGCTTTGGGCCGGCACAATGCCGGCACACGTCGCGCCGCGTTGCTCGCATAGCGCACCTCGCGCAGCGCGACGTGGCACTCTCATTCACGGAGTATCACGGTGATCCGCAAAGACGCTAAGCGTAGCGCGCTCGTGCTGTTTTCCGGCGGCCAGGATTCCGCCACGTGTCTCGCGTGGGCGCTCGATCGTTACGACACGGTCGAAACGATCGGCTTCGATTATGGTCAGCGTCATCGCGTCGAGCTTGAATGCCGCGAGGGGTTCCGCCAGGCTGTCGTGCGTGCGTTTCCTGCATGGGCCGATCGTCTCGGCGACGATCACACGATCGACCTGTCGCTGCTCGGCGCGATCAGCGACACCGCGATGACGCGCGAGATCGAAATCGAAGCCACGGCCAATGGGTTGCCGAACACGTTCGTGCCGGGCCGCAATCTGATGTTCATGACGATTGCCGCGGCTATCGCATATCGGCGCGGTTTGCAGGTGCTGGTCGGCGGGATGTGCGAGACGGACTTCTCGGGCTACCCCGATTGCCGCGACGACACGATGAAGGCGCTGCAGGTCGCGCTGAATCTCGGCATGGACACGCGCTTCGCGCTTGAGACACCGCTGATGTGGCTCGACAAGGCCGACACATGGCGTCTCGCACACGAGCTCGGCGGCGACGCACTGGTCGAACTGGTGCGCGTCGAAACGCACACGTGCTACCTCGGCGAACGCGCCGAGCTGCATTCATGGGGCTTCGGCTGCGGCGAATGCCCGGCATGCCGGTTGCGCAAACGTGGCTATGAGGCTTACCTCGCCGGTGAAAAAGTCACCGAGCCAGTGTGACGGTTCGCGCAAGAGCGCGCATCATTGATTCAGGAACACAGGACAGATAGCAGCATGACGTACGCGGTCAAGGAAATCTTCTACACGTTGCAGGGCGAGGGCGCGAATGCCGGGCGGCCGGCCGTGTTCTGCCGTTTCGCGGGCTGCAATCTGTGGTCGGGCCGCGAAGAGGATCGCGCGGAAGCGGTCTGCCGTTTCTGCGACACCGATTTCGTCGGCACCGACGGCGAGAACGGCGGCAAGTACCGCACACCTGACGAACTCGTCGCGATGATCGCGTCGCAATGGCCGCAAGGCGAGGGCGAACGCTTCGTCGTGTGCACCGGTGGCGAGCCGATGCTGCAGATCGATCAGCCGCTCGTCGACGCGCTGCACGCGGCCGGCTTCGAGATCGCGATCGAGACCAACGGCTCGTTGCCGGTGCTCGACACGATCGACTGGATCTGCGTGAGCCCGAAGGCTGACGCGCCGCTCGTCGTGACCAAGGGCAACGAACTGAAGGTCGTGATCCCTCAGGACAACCAGCGCCTCGCCGACTACGCGAAGCTCGACTTCGAGTATTTCCTCGTCCAGCCGATGGACGGTCCGTCGCGCGATATCAACACGAAGCTCGCGATCGACTGGTGCAAGCGTCATCCGCAGTGGCGCCTGTCGATGCAGACTCACAAGTATCTGAACATTCCCTGATTTGCCGTGCTGACGATTACCCGAAAACTCGAATTCGACGCGGGCCACCGCATCCCCGATCACCGCAGCCAGTGCCGTAATCTGCACGGCCATCGCTATGTGCTCGAAATCACGCTGCAAGGCGATCTGGTCGACACCGAAGGCGCGCCCGACCGCGGCATGGTGATGGACTTCGCCGACGTGAAGTCGCTCGCAACCGAACACCTGGTCGACAAGTGGGACCACGCGTTTCTCGTCTACGAAGGCGACACGCAGGTGCGCGGCTTTCTCGACAGCATGGCGGGTCACAAGACGGTCGTGATCGATCGCATTCCCACGGTCGAAAACCTCGCCGCGATTGCGTTCGATATTCTCGCGAACGTCTACGACGCGCACTACGGCGTGAATCTGCGCCTGCATAAAGTGCGTCTGTACGAGACGCCGAACTGCTGGGCCGACGTGGTCCGCGACTAGCTTCCAGCCCGAAGCCACACCCCGGCGCGCGAGCAAACTCTAGCGTTATTGTCACGGTATGATCGTTCCGACCAACACACGGAGCGAGACATGCCGGTCACCGCATCGCGTCGCAGCAGGCATCGAGGCCGTCAGCGCCCCGGTGCCTGCCTGATTCGCTATCTGGCCCCGCTTCGAATTGCAACCCTGCGCGAGGCCAGCCGATGAGCACCTTCACCAACTCCCTCAAACAACGTCTGAAGGACAACGCGCCGCTATTCGGGCTGTGGTTGTCGCTCGGCAGCGAAGCCGGCGCCGAAGCGCTCGCGCACGCCGGCTTCGACTGGCTGCTGATCGACATGGAGCACGCGCCGAACGATAGCGGTGGTGTCGAGTCGCAACTGCGCGCGATCGCCGCCGCCCATCTGCCGAGCGAGCCGGTGGTGCGCGTGCCAGCGAGCGAGCTGTGGCTCGTCAAGCGCGTACTCGACGCCGGCGCGCGCACGCTGATGTTCCCGAACATCGAATCCGCTGAAGACGCGGCACGCGCCGTGCGGCTCACCCAATATCCGACCGCCGAGGCCCTCGACGGACTGCGCGGTGTCGCGGGCGTCGTGCGTGCGGCCGGCTACGGCATGCGACGCGACTACGTGCAGACGGCCAACGCACAGATCGCGACGATTGTGCAGATCGAATCGGCGCGCGGCTTGCGGGAGGTCGAGCAGATCGCGGCGACGCCGGGCGTCGACTGCGTGTTCGTCGGGCCGGCCGATCTCGCCGCGAGCCTCGGTCATCTGGGCGACGCGAAGCACGCGGACGTGCAGGCAGCGATGGCGCGTATCGTCAGCGCGGCGGACAAGGCCGGCATTGCCGCCGGCATCTTCGCGATGGACGTGGCCAGCGCGCGGCAGCATCGCGACGCGGGCTTTCGCTTCGTGGCGCTGGCCGCCGACGTGATCTGGATGTTGCGCGCGACGCGTCAGGCATTACAGGAGGTGAGGTCATGAACGGCAGAGTGCAGGGGGGCGCCGGGCCGAGGATTGCGCGGGTGACCGCGCAAGTGACCATTACGGCGGCAGCGCTGCTCGCGAGTACCGCATGGAGCGCCGCGTACGCACAGGATCACGTCGCAAGAGCGAACGATCCGCAGACGCAATCCGCAGTGGCCGATTACAACGCCGGCAACCTCGCCGCTGCGCTGACCGAATTCCGCGAGGCCGCCGAGCGTGGCAGCCGGCTCGCCCAATTCAACTACGCGATGATGCTGCTCAACGGCGAAGGCACGCCGGTCAACGTCGACGAAGGCAAGAAGTGGCTGCGCAAGGCCGCCGACGCGAACATGTCGCACGCGCAATATGTGTACGGCAAGATGTACGACGATGGCGAGTTCGTCGAGCGCGACCCGGTGGAGGCGCATCGCTGGTTCATGAAGGCGGCTGCGCAGGGTCATGTGCAGGCGGAGCTCGCGCTCGCGAACCAGTTCCTCGACGGACGCGGTACCGAGCGCGACAACAAGCAGGCGTTCGTCTGGTACAAGAAGGCGGCGCAGGGCGGCGACATGACCGCGCAGTATGTGACTGGCTCGTTCTACGAGCGCGGCGGCGATGGTGTCGACCGGAATCTGAATGTGGCACGCGCGTATTACGCGGCCGCGGCGGCGCAGGGCGATCCGGCCGCGCGCCTGAAGTATCAGCAGTTGAGCGCGCAGTTGCGCGATCAGAAGGAAGTGAAGCCGCAGTAATGAGGTAGCAATAAAGCAAAAGGGCGCTCGCAACGAGCGCCCTTTTGCATTTTCGATTGCTGCGTGCCGCTAGCGACGCTTAGCTCTGCATCAACCGCTTCTGTCGCGCGACACTCATGATCAGCCCGGTCGCGACACCCAATGTAGTCAGCGCGGTGCCACCGTAACTCATGAACGGCAACGGCACGCCGACCACCGGCAGAATCCCGCTCACCATGCCGATATTGACGAACGCGTACGTGAAGAACGCCATCGTCAAAGAGCCGGCCAATAATCGCCCGAACAAGGTCGCGCCGTTGGCCGCGATGTAGAGCCCGCGCGCGATCAATAGCATGTACAGCGTGAGCAGCACGATCCCGCCCGCCAAACCGAACTCTTCCGAAAACACCGCGAAGATGAAGTCGGTGTGCTTCTCGGGGATGAACTCCAGATGCGCTTGCGTGCCCTTCAGCCAGCCCTTGCCGAGCGGGCCGCCCGAACCGATCGCGATCACCGCCTGAATCGTGTGGAAGCCTTTGCCGAGTGGGTCCGAGGTCGGATCGAGCAGCGTGCAGATACGGTGCTTCTGATAGTCGTGCATCAGCGGCCACTGCACTTCGGGCTGACAGATCTTGTCCTGGAACGCCGCGATCGACGCAACCGCGATCACGCCTGCGATCAGCACCGGTACGATCAGCTTGAAGCTCAGCCCCGCGAAGTAAATCACGAACAGGCCGGCGGCGAACACGAGCACGGCCGTGCCGAGGTCGGGCTGTTTCGCGATCAGGCCGACCGGCACGATGAGGATCGCGAAGCCGACCAGGTAGTCGTACCAGCGCATCACACCTTCGCGGCGCTGGTAGTACCAGGCGAGCATCAGCGGTGTCGCGATCTTCAGTATTTCCGATGGCTGGATCACCACGCCGACGTTGATCCAGCGCTTCGCGCCCTTGCGCGTGAGACCGAACATCGCGACTGCGACCAGTAGCGCGATCCCGAACGTGTAAAGCGGGACCGCGAAGCGCATCAGCGTATTGGGCGGCACATTGGCGAGCCCCCACATCAGCACGAAGGTGAGCAGGATGTTGCGCAGCTGGTCTTCGACGCGGCCCGGCACGTCGAGGCTCGCGCTGTACAGCGTGACGATGCCGACGCACAGCAGCAGAAACACGATCAGTGCGAGCGGACGGTCGAAGCCCGCGAACATCCGCTTGATGCGGTCGAGCCAGGCGCGCTTGTCGAATTGCATGCCTTTCTCCTTATTCGTCGATACCGCCGGTGGCGGGCTGGCGCGGTGACGCGCCCTGGACGCTGTCCTCGCGCGAGGGGGCCGCGACGCTCGGCGCCGGCTCACTGGCCGGACGGGGTTTGTGCGGGGCGCCGGACGTACGCGACGCGGATTGCTTTGCCGCGGCCGAAGCCGATGCCGGCCTGGCCGCCGACGCCGCCCGCGCCGCGCCGGCCGAAGCCGCTGCCGGTGCGCTGGCCGGCACCGTTGCCGCCGCGCCAGCCGATGCCGCCACCGGCACGGACGCGCCATTCGCGTCCGAAGCCGCAACAGCCGCCGACGCACCCGAGGCCGCCACGGCAGCCGCCGCCCCCGGCACCGGCAGTGCCTTGAAGCCCGCCGCAATCCTCAGCGGCTGGGCGCCCTCATGCTGCGTCGGCGTCTCACCGACCTGTGGCGCGGACGCTTCGGCGGTGTTCGATGCCGCTGCCGCGACGGCGGCTTCCACCACGCCGGGCTTGTTCTTGCCGACCAGGTAATAGTCGAGCACCCGGCGCGCGATCGGACCGGCCGCCTCCGCGCCCCAGCCGCCGTTTTCGACGATCAGCGCGAGCGCGATCTTCGGTTGCTCGACTGGCGCGAACGCGATGAACAGCGCGTGATCGCGCAAATTCTCGGCGATCGCGTGACCCTTGTAGTTCGCGCCCTGCAGCGAGTACACCTGCGCGGTACCGGTCTTGCCCGCCGCCTGGTACGCGGCGCCCGCGAACACCTTGGCCGCCGTGCCGTTCGTGACCACGCCTTCCATCGCGTGCTTGATGAAGTCGATATCCTGCTGCTTGACCGCGATCTTGTCGCTCGGGTCGCGCACCACCGGCCGCGTGTCCTTCGTGATCGGATTCTCGATGTCGCGCACGAGGTGCGGCTTCATCACGACGCCGTTGTTCGCGAGCGTTGCGGTGGCATGCGCGAGCTGCAGGATCGTGAACGAGTTGTAGCCCTGACCGATGCCGAGGCTGACCGTTTCGCCTTCGTACCACTTCTGCTGCTCGGGGCGGCGATACGCATGGCGCTTCCAGTCGGTCGACGGCAGGATGCCTTTCGCTTCGCCGGCGATGTCGATGCCGGTGATCTGTCCGAAACCCCACGGCTTCATGAAGTTCGCGATGTTGTTGACGCCGAGATCGTGCGCGAGCATGTAGAAGTACGTGTCGTTCGACACGACGATCGCGCGATTCATGTCCACCCAACCCTGGCCCGAGCGCACGTCGTTGCGGAACGTGTGGCCGCCGAACGTGTAGTAGCCGGGGTCCTGGAAGCCCCAGCTCGGCGTGCGCTTGTGCAGCGACAGCGCGGCGAGCGCCATGAACGGCTTGTAGGTCGAGCCCGGTGGGTAGGTGCCGTGTAGCGGCCGGTTCAGCAGCGGATGGTCGGGCGAGTTGTTCAGCTCGTCCCAGGTCTGCTGGTCGATGCCGTCGACGAATGAATTCGGGTCGAAGCTCGGCGCCGACACGAACGCGAGCACGTCGCCGGTGGACGGCTCGATCGCGACGAGCGCGCCGCGACGTCCGGCGAACGCCTGCTCGGCGACCTGCTGAAGGCCGATGTCGAGCGACAGCACGAGGTTGTTGCCCGGCGTCGCCTGGGTGCGCGACAGCGTGCGCACCGGGCGGCCGCCCGCCGTCACCTCGACTTCCTCGAAGCCGGTCTGGCCGTGCAGCTCGGTTTCGTAGCTCTGCTCGACGCCGATCTTGCCGATGTAATCGGTGCCCTTGTAGTTGTTCGCGTCCAGACGCGGATCGTAGTGGTCCGGATCGCTGTCGTTCTGATCGCTGGCGTCGTCGATGCGGTCCTGGTCGCGCTGCGAAATCCGTCCGATGTAGCCGATCACGTGCGCGGCGGTCGGCCCGAGCGGGTACTGGCGGAACAGCCGCGCGCGCACTTCGACGCCGGGGAAGCGGAAGCGCTGCGCGGTGAAACGCGCGACTTCGTCGTCGGTCAGGCGCGTGCGGATCGGCAGACTTTCGAAATTCTTCGAGTCTTCCTGCAGCTTCTTGAAGCGGCGGCGGTCGCGCGCGTCGATCGAGACTACCGTGCCGAGGTTGTCGACCACGTTATCGAGCGTGTCGTTCAGCTTCGACGGTGTGATTTCGAGCGTGTAGGCCGAGTAGTTCTTCGCGAGCACGACGCCGTTGCGGTCGGTGATGATGCCGCGGTTCGGCACGATCGGCGCGACGGAGATGCGGTTTTCATCGGCCTGCAGCGAGTACTTGCTGTAGTGCCAGACCTGCAGGAACAGGAAGCGGAAGCCGATCAGCCCGAAGCAGACGAACACGAACAGGCCCGCCGCTGCGACGCGCAGGCGGAATTTCGTGAGCTGCTGTTGAGTGTCCTTGAATTCGGTCATGCGATTCTGCAAAAGGCCGGCGTGCGGCCATCAAGAGTGTGCGCCCAAACTGGCCGCGGGCGGCGGGCCCGATGCGGGATCAAATGGGGCGCGTATCGTCCGGGTCAGCCGGGCGGCGCTGCGGCATCAGCAGCAAGATGCTCGCGAGCGGCCACAGCGCGGCTTCGACGAAACCGTCGATCAGATAACTCCAGCCCGGAAACGCCGCACCGGTCAACAGGCGGATCACGAACGGCACCAGTTGCGCGACGACGAGCAGTGGCATCACCGCGAAGGTTTGCACGCCGAGCGACATCCACAACACGCGGCGGTGAATCGTGATCGCGCCGTACGACAGCAGCGTGTAGGCGAGCGCGTGTTCGCCGAGCAGGCTCGCGTTGTGCACGTCCATCAGCAGGCCGAGAAAAAACGCGATGCCCATGCCGACCTTGCGCGGCTGATGCACATTCCAGAACAGCAACACGAGCGCGACGAAATCGGGCACGCCGGCGAGACGCCCCCACGGCATCAGGTTCAGCAGGAACGCGGAGGCGAGGCTGAACGCGATGAAGTACGGGTTGACTGGCTGCAGGATGTATTGCGGGCGATTCATGGCTGAGCCCCCGGCTCGGCTTGCGGCTTCGCGTTCTTCGCGGCGGCCGGTTTTTCGGCTTTTCTGTCGGCTGCGGGCTTTTCGGGCTTCTTGTCGGCGGCGGGTTTTTCGGACTTCTTGTCGGCGCTGGGTTTGGCCGGCGCCTTCTCCGTGGATTTGGCTGGCGGCTTTTCGGCCGCGGCTTTATCGGCGGCGTTCTTGTCCGCCGACTTGCCGGTGGATTTGTCCGCCGCGCCCTTGCCTTCCGCGGCTTTGACGCCCTTCTTCGCTTTCGCCTCTTTCGCGACGGTTGCCGCGTCGGGTTCGTCGGCCGGGCGCGGCGGCGCGGTGTTTTGGACGTGCAGCACCAGCACCTGACGCGCGCCGCGCACCGCCGCGACCGGCAGACTGACCACGCGGGCAAACGCGGTGTCGGCCTGCTTGTCGACGCGTACGACCTTCGCGACCGGCAGCCCCGGCGGATACACGCCGTCGAGACCGCTGGTGACGAGCTCGTCGCCGGTTTGCACGTCCGCGCTGATCGGCACGAAGCGCAGATCGAGTGTGTCGCCCTTCGGCGTGCCGTAGATCACGCTGCGCAAGCCGGTGCGCAGAATTTCGACCGGCACCGCCTGGTCCTTGTCCGTCAGCAGCGTGACTTCGGCCTGCAGCGGGAACACGCGTGTGACCTGGCCGATCACGCCGTCCTCGTCGACGACCGGCGAGCCGTTCTGGATGCCTTGTTGAGCGCCCCGTCCGATCACGACCTTCTGCGTGAACGGATCGCGCGTGTCGTACTGGATTTCGGCGGGAAGCGATTGCGTGGTCAACTGCTGCGACAGTTGCATCAGCGCGCGCAGATGGCTGTTCTCGGCAGCGAGCGACGCGGCCGTGTTGGCCTGCTGCGACAGTTGCAGATCCTTCTCGCGCAGCTTCGCGTTTTCGTTGCGTAGCGTGGCGCTCGTTACGGCGAGATCGGCGGCGCCCACGAAGATGTCGCGCGGCACGAGCGCCGCGCGCTGCAACGGATAAAGACCCGCGCCGAGCACGCCGCGGACGATTTCGAGCGTCTGGAAGCGGGCGTCGGAGATCAGCAGGGCGAGCGCCAGCACGACGAAGAAAACCAGTCGCGCGAGAGCGGAGGGGCCTTGCTTGAACAGGGGCGGCGGACTGTATTCCATGGTCGGCGCCGGGGGCGTGAGCGGTTGGGTGAGACGGCGGCGCGCTAGGCAAGCGCGGTCAGCGCGCGGAGGCTGGTCGGCCCAGCCAACGACAAAGCGGCCCGCAAGGGGCCGTGTGCCAGATCCGCGCTACTGACATTGGAGGAAGGCTCGCTTACTCGTACGAGAAGATGCTGCCGAGCTTGTCCATGCGCTCGAGCGCCATGCCCGATCCGCGCACGACGCAAGTCAGCGGATCTTCGGCGACGAGCACCGGCAGGCCGGTTTCTTCGGCCAGCAGTCGGTCGAGATCGCGCAGCAGCGCGCCACCGCCGGTCAGCATCATGCCGCGCTCGGCGATGTCCGCGCCGAGTTCCGGCGGCGTTTGTTCCAGTGCGATCTTTACCGACGACACGATCTGGTTCAGCGGATCGGTCAGCGCTTCGAGGATTTCGTTGCTGGAGATCGTAAAGCTGCGCGGAATGCCTTCCGACAGATTGCGGCCCTTCACTTCCATTTCCTTGACTTCGGAGCCCGGGAACGCGGAGCCGATTTCCTTCTTGATGGCTTCGGCGGTCTGCTCGCCGATCAGCATTCCGTAGTTGCGGCGGATGTAGTTGACGATCGCTTCGTCGAATTTGTCACCGCCGACGCGCACCGAGCCCTTGTACACGATGCCGCCGAGCGAGATCACGCCGACTTCGGTCGTGCCGCCGCCGATGTCGACGACCATCGAACCCGTTGCTTCCGACACCGGCAGGCCCGCGCCGATCGCGGCGGCCATCGGCTCCTCGATCAGGTATACCTGCGAGGCGCCCGCGCCGTGCGCGGCTTCCTTGATCGCGCGACGCTCGACCTGGGTCGAACCGCACGGCACGCAGATGATGATGCGCGGCGACGGCGAGAACATGCGCGATTCGTGAGCAGTCTTGATGAACTGCTTGATCATCTGCTCGGTGACGGTGAAGTCGGCGATCACGCCGTCTTTCATCGGGCGGATCGCCTCGATGTTGCCCGGCACCTTGCCGAGCATCTGCTTGGCTTCCTTGCCGACTGCCTGAATGGTCTTCTTGCCGTTCGGGCCGCCTTCCTGGCGGATCGACACGACCGACGGTTCGTCGAGAACGATGCCCTTGCCGCGCATGTAGATAAGCGTGTTGGCGGTGCCGAGGTCAATGGCCAGGTCGTTGGAGAAGTAGCTGCGCAAAAAACCGAACATTCAAAATCCTGTCTCGCTGGGGGCCGGGCCTCGCACCGTATGCGTAGGACGGCAGCGGAATAAATAACAGCTTCAACCGGGCGGTAGCGACGCCACATGAACTTGAAGCCGCGGGGGAGTCTACCGGAGGCCGTTGCAAAGCCAGGGCGGAAAACGCCGGACGTTCTTTGAATTGTCCGTAAGGCCTTGGTAAGTCGGTCCGGGTTTGGGTCGAACGCGTAATGATACCTTATAATTTTGGATGTTTTGAAGGAAACGGAGCGTACATTTTTCCGTTGCCGCTTCTTTTTTCAGATTGCCTATCTTGTCGTAACCCGCTGTTACAGCGCGACTTTTTAACTGTTGTGGGATTCCACCCTTTCCGGTGACTGCATGGCTCTGACACTGACCGATGTAAAACGCATCGCGCATCTCGCGCGGCTCGAACTGGCCGATTCCGACGCAGAGCACACGCGTGCCCAGCTCAATGATTTTTTCGGCCTCGTCGAGCAGATGCAGGCGGTCGATACCACCGGCATCGCCCCGCTTGCCCACCCGATCGAGCAGATCGAAGACGTCGCGCTGCGTCTGCGTGACGACGCCGTCACCGAGACGGTCGAGCGCGAGGCTTTCCAGCGCCCCGCGCCGGCCGTTCAGGACGGCTTGTACCTCGTGCCGAAGGTGATCGAATAAGACCCGCCGGGCAGACCCTCGGCCCGGCGTCGGCGCGAGTCTTTCGTGCCGCAGCCGCGCGGCGTCGCCGCGTACCTTGCCGGGCCGTCTGCCGACGGGCAACCGAACGCCTCCACGGCAGCGTCACTACGCTGCCGCGCTTTCCAGGATAAAACGCAATGCATGAAAAAAGTTTGACCGAACTGCGCGCCGCGCTCGCGGCCAAGGAATGCTCCGCAGTCGAACTGGCGCAGTTGTACCTCAAGCGGATCGACGCGGCCAACAGCCTGAACGCGTTCATCCAGGTCGATCCCGAACTGACGCTCGCGCAGGCGAAAGCCGCCGACGCGCTGCTGCACACCGGCCACGCCGGCCCGCTCGTCGGCGTGCCGATCGCGCACAAGGACGTGTTCGTCACGAAGGGCTGGCGCTCCACGGCCGGCTCGAAGATGCTCGCGAACTACGAGAGCCCGTTCGATGCGACCGTGGTCGCGCGTCTGCAGAACGCCGGCATGGTGTGCGTGGGCAAGACCAACATGGACGAGTTCGCGATGGGCTCGTCCAACGAGAATTCGTATTTTGGCGCCGTGCAGAATCCGTGGGACCGCAAGGCCGTGCCGGGCGGTTCGTCGGGCGGCTCGGCGGCCGCCGTAGCCGCGCGTCTCGCGCCCGCCGCGACCGGCACCGACACTGGCGGCTCGATCCGTCAGCCGGCGTCGTTCTCGGGTATCACGGGCATCAAGCCGACGTATGGCCGCGTGTCGCGCTACGGCATGATCGCGTTCGCGTCGTCGCTCGATCAGGGCGGCCCGATGGCGCAAAGCGCCGCGGACTGCGCGACCCTGCTCAACGCGATGGCCGGCTTCGACGAGCGCGACTCGACGAGCCTGTCGCACGAGCACGAGGATTACACGCGCTACCTCGGCAAGTCGTGGCGGGACGGCGGCGCGGACAAGCCGCTCGCTGGCCTGCGCATCGGCCTGCCGAAGGAGTACTTCGGCGCCGGTCTCGCCGACGACGTGCGCGCGTCGATCGACGCCGCGTTGAAGCAGTACGAAGCGCTCGGCGCGACGCTCGTCGAGGTGTCGCTGCCGAAAACCGAACTGTCGATCCCGGTCTACTACGTGATCGCGCCGGCCGAAGCCTCGTCGAACCTGTCGCGTTTCGACGGCGTGCGCTTCGGCCACCGCGCGGCCGAGTACCGCGATCTGCTGGACATGTACAAGAAGTCGCGCGCCGAAGGCTTCGGCCCCGAAGTGAAGCGCCGCATTCTGGTCGGCACTTACGTGCTGTCGCACGGCTACTACGACGCGTACTACCTGCAGGCGCAGAAGATCCGCCGCATCATCGCGCAGGACTTCCAGGAAGCGTTCAAGCAGTGCGACGTGATCATGGGACCGGTCGCGCCGTCGGTGGCGTGGGACATCGGCGCGAAGGGCGACGATCCGGTGCAGATGTATCTGGCCGACATCTACACGCTGTCGGTGAGCCTCGCTGGCCTGCCGGGCATGAGCGTGCCGTGCGGTTTTGGCGCGGGCACGAATGCTCAGCGCCCGGTCGGTCTGCAGATCATCGGCAACTATTTCAATGAAGCCCGGATGCTGCAGGTGGCCGACGCGTTCCAGCGCGCGACCGACTGGCACCGTCAGGCACCGGCAGGAGTGTGAGCACCATGACGAAACAATGGGAAGTCGTGATCGGTCTGGAGACCCACACGCAGTTGTCGACGCATTCGAAAATCTTCTCGGGCACCGCGACCCAATTCGGCGCCGCGCCGAACACGCAGGCAAGCCCCGTCGATCTGGCCTTGCCGGGCACGCTGCCGGTGATGAACCGCGGCGCGGTCGAACGTGCGATTCAGTTCGGCCTCGCGATCGGCGCAACGGTCGCGCCGCGCAGCATCTTCGCGCGCAAGAATTACTTCTACCCGGATTTGCCGAAGGGCTACCAGATCAGCCAGTACGAAATTCCCGTCGTGCAGGGCGGTCAGGTGACGATCCAGGTGCCGGCCAATGAAAAGGCGGGCAAGGAAGCGTACGAGAAAACCATCAACCTGACGCGTGCCCACCTCGAGGAAGACGCGGGCAAGTCGCTGCACGAAGACTTCGCTGGCATGACCGGCATCGATCTGAATCGTGCCGGCACGCCGCTGCTCGAAATCGTCACCGAGCCGGAAATGCGCAGCGCGGCCGAGGCCGTTGCCTACGCGAAATCGCTGCACACGCTCGTCGTGTGGCTCGGGATTTGCGACGGCAACATGCAGGAAGGCTCGTTCCGCTGCGACGCGAACGTGTCGGTGCGTCCGCTCGGCCAGAAAGAATTCGGCACGCGCGCCGAGATCAAGAACCTGAACTCGTTCCGCTTCCTCGAAGAAGCGATCCAGTACGAAGTGCGTCGCCAGATCGAGCTGATCGAAGACGGCGGTACGGTGGTGCAGGAAACGCGTCTGTACGATCCGGACAAGCGCGAAACGCGGTCGATGCGCAGCAAGGAAGACGCGCACGACTATCGCTATTTCCCCGACCCCGACCTGATGCCGCTCGTGATCGACGCAGCATGGGTCGAGCGCGTGAAGAGCGAGATGCCGGAGCTACCCGAAGCGATCCAGCGGCGCTTCGTGTCGCAGTACGGCCTCACGCCGTACGACGCGAACGTGCTGACCTCGAGCAAGGCGACGGCCGCTTACTATGAAGCGGTGGTCGCGAAGGTCGGTCCGGCCAACGCGAAGGTCGCGGCGAACTGGGTGATGGGCGAAGTGTCGTCGCAGCTCAATCGCGAAGGCCTCGACATTGCCGCGTGCCCGGTCTCGGCCGCACAGCTCGCGCTGGTTCTGCAACGCATTGCCGACGGTACGATCTCGAACAAGATCGCGAAGGAAATCTTCCTCGCGATCTGGGAAGAGAAGGCCACCGACGAAGCCGCCGCCGATCGCATCATCGAGGCGAAGGGCCTGAAGCAGATTTCGGACACCGGCGCGCTCGAAGCGATCATCGACGAAGTGCTCGCCGCGAACCAGAAGTCGGTCGACGAATATCGCGCCGGCAAGGAAAAGGCGTTCAACGCGCTGATCGGCCAGGCGATGAAAGCAACCAAGGGTAAGGCCAACCCTGCTCAGGTCAATGAATTGCTAAAGAAGAAGTTGTCCTGAGTTGAAGTGCCGCGGCCGGGCGTGGTCACGCCCGAGTCATCACGGGCCGTTGCCGGATCGAAGCAGGGCAACGGCCCGTTTTATTTTGCGGACCCGCTTCAGCCGGTTAAGCGCAGACCACGGAGTGTGTGCATGACAAAGCATCCCGATCTCGACGATTTCCGCGTGCCGTACTTCGACGACGGCAAGAAGAAAAACCATTTCTCGCTAGACCATTTCGATCCTAAGGCCAAGCCGTTTTCGAGCGGCTCGAAAGACGCGGACCGCGCGCGTCTGTCGGAAGTGGGCCTGCTGCTCGACAACCTGCAGGAGCGGCTGCACGCGCAGCGCAAGCGTCGCGTTCTGCTGGTGCTGCAAGGCATGGACACGAGCGGCAAGGACGGCACGATTCGCGCGGTATTTCACGAAGTCGACCCGCTCGGCTTGCGCATCGTGCCGTTCAAGGCGCCGACGCCCGTCGAGCTCGCGCATGACTTCCTGTGGCGCGTGCATTCGCAGGCACCCGCGGCTGGCGAGCTGACGATCTTCAATCGCAGTCACTACGAAGACCTGCTCGTTCCGACCGTGCAGGGCGAACTCGACGCCGACGCCTTCCAGCAGCGCTGCTGCCACATCCGTCAGTTCGAGCAGTTGCTCGCCTACAGCGGCGCGACGATCCTCAAGTGCATGCTGCACATTTCGAAGGACGAGCAGCGTGTGCGTTTGCAGGAGCGCATCGACGATCCGCTGAAGCACTGGAAATTCGACGTGTCGGATCTCGAAGCGCGCAAGCAGTGGGACGCATATCAGTCCGCGTATCGCGACGCGCTGGCCGCGACGTCGACCGAATACGCGCCGTGGTACGTGATTCCGGCCGACTCGAAGACGCATCGCAACGTGATGGTCGCCGAACTGCTGCTGCGCACGCTCAATGCGCTGAGACTCGAATATCCGTCAGCGAAGGAATCGCTGAAGGGCGTCAAGGTCGAGTGAACGCGACCTCGCCCTTTGGCCCCAGAAACGAATCGAACAAAAGAGGAACGACATGTTGCGTGTGATTACCGCCAACCTCAATGGCATCCGCTCGGCGGCCAAGAAGGGCTTTTTCGAATGGTTCGGCGAACAAGGCGCCGATGTGCTGTGCGTGCAGGAAATCAAATGCTCGCAGGACGACATGACGCCGGAGTTCATGGCGCCGCACGATTTCACCGGCTATTTCCAGCACGCGGTGAAAAAGGGCTACAGCGGCGCGGGCGTCTATACGCGTCATGAGCCGGACGAAGTGGTGATCGGCTTCGGCAGCGAGGAGTTCGACCCGGAAGGGCGCTATGTCGAGCTGCGTTTCGGCAAGCTGTCGGTGGTTTCGGTGTATGTGCCGTCGGGGTCCAGCGGCGACGAGCGCCAGCAGGCCAAGTTCCGTTTCATGGACGAGTTCATGCCGCATCTCGCCGAGCTGGCGAAGGAGCGCGAGGTGATCGTATGCGGCGACGTGAACATCGTGCACAAGGAAATCGACATCAAGAACTGGAAGAGCAACCAGAAGAATTCGGGCTGCCTGCCCGAAGAGCGCGCGTGGCTCGATAAACTGTTCGACGAAGTCGGTTATGTGGACGTGTTCCGCACGCTCGACCCGCGGCCCGAGCAGTACACGTGGTGGAGCAATCGCGGTCAGGCGTATGCGAAGAACGTCGGGTGGCGGATCGATTACCAGATCGCGACGCCGGGCATCGCAAGCAAGGCGAAGCGCACCGATGTGTTCCGCGACATCAAGTTCAGCGACCATGCGCCGCTGACCGTCGACTACGACCACAAGGTCAGCAAGTAAGCCCATCGGCCGCCGGCGCGTGCAGCGCCGTCGACTGCCAGCAGCCGGTAGAAACGGCGTCTCAGTCGCGCGCCGTCTTGCGCGCCGGACGGCCGATGCCCGCGTAATCGGGCAACTCGTCGACGTTCTTACCGATTGCTTTCGCGTACAGCGACAGCATGTCCGGCAGCCGCTTGATGATGTCGTCGCGGCGCGCCGGTGTGAACGGGTGCACGTAGATGAAGCCCTGCTCGCGATTGCCGCGCGTCGCTTGCGCGAGCTTGTCCCAAAGCGTGACCGCCGCGCGCGGATCGAAGCCGGCGCGCGACGCGATATCGCTGCCGATCACGTCGGCTTCGGTTTCGTCGGTGCTCTCGTACTTCATTTCCAGCAGACGCGAACCGATGCCGAGCGGCGCCATGCCCAGGTCGGCGAGACCGAACAGTTGCGGGATCGTGCCGGACGAATCGAGCTGGCTCGCCTGCAACTGACCGAGCCGCATGCGCGCGTGCTCGCGCAACGCGTGCGCGATCTCGTGGCCGATCAGCATGCCGACCTCGTTGTCGTTCAGGCGCACGCGATCGAGTATCCCGCTATAGACGACGATCTTGCCGCCCGGCAGGCAATACATGCGGATGTCGTTCGAGCGCACCACCGCGACTTCCCACTTCCAGCCCTTGGCTCGCTCGTTCCATTTCAGCGAGTACGGAATCATCCGGTCGATGATCGAGCGCACGCGCGTCACGCGCGCGTCCGTGTCGCCATACAGGCGGTTCGCGTGGCTGGCGCCGTAGACGATCTGGTTGAACTCCTCTGCGGCCTGCGCCTCGAGCATCGACGACGGGATCAGGTTGCGGAACACCATGTAGCCGCCGTAGCGAAGCTGCGGGCTCACGTAGTAGGGCGGCGGGACGGCCGGGGGGGGCGACGCGCCGGCGCTCGGAGCGCTGCCGCTAGCGCCGGACGCGCCCGCGGCACCGGCGTTGGCGCCGGTGCTGTTATTCGCGCCAGGATTGGCGCCGCCGGTGCCGCTGTTGCCGGCCGCAGACGAGGTTGCGTTTTCTGCGCTGGCGCCGCTTGGCGCGGACTTGGCCGCAGGCGTCGGGGCCGGGTTGGCTGCTGCACCGCTCGTGGTCGCAGCGGCGGCAGCCGGCGCAGGCGCTTGCGCGCCGCTCACCGGGCTGGCGCCAGTCGCTGGGGCGCCGGTCGCATAGGCGCCCATCGGCATCGCCAGCGCGACGCTCGCACAGCCGAGCACACGTACCGCGCTGAGTGAGGCGCGGCGCGCGCGGGCCGGAAACGGTACCTTCACGACCGCTCCCTCCACGGCGCGATGCGCACCAGCAGCAGCATGCCAGGCACCGCGAGCGCGGTACAGAGGATGAAGTAGTCGAACCAGCCGATCCGGGCGACCACGAAGCCGCTCGCCGCCGACGCGAGCGTGCGCGGCACCGACGCGAGGCTCGTGAACAGCGCGAACTGCGTCGCGGTATAGCGCGGATCGGTGGTGCTCGCGATGTAAGCGGTGAACGCGGCCATCGTCAGACCGGTGGCGAAGGTCTCGAAGCCGTAGACGAGCGCGAGCGCGACCGAGCGCGGATCGAGCTGCACGCTCCAGTCGATGCCGATCAACGACAGCAGCTTCGTTGTTCCCTGGCTCAGCGCGACGGCGATGTTGTAAATCGCGGCAAGTCCGGGCGAATCGGGACCGAGATGCGCGAGCCACGCGAAGCCGAGCGTCGACACCATCTGCAGCAAACCGAAGATCCACAACCCACGGCCGATGCCGATCCTCATCAGCCAGATGCCGCCGACGATGCCGCCCGCGAGACTCGCGCCGAATGCCGTGGTCTTCGCGATCACGCCGATCTGCGTGCGCGAAAAGCCGATGTCGAGGAAAAACGACGTGGACAGCGTGGTCGCCATCGTATCGCCGAGCTTGTAGAGAAAGATGAAGCCGAGTACGAAGAGTGCACCGCGCCAGCCGTCGCGCTGAATGAATTCCCTGAACGGCTCGACGATCGCCTCGCGCAGATTCTTCGGCGGCTGGCCGTGCACCTCGGGCTCGCGCACGACCAGAGTCATCAGAACGCCAGGCAGCATGAACGCGGCCGTCACGATGAACACGGTGCTCCACGGCAGATGATCGGACAAAATCAGCGCGAGCGAACCGGGAACGAGCGCCGCGATCTTGTACGCGTTCACATGCACCGCGTTGCCGAGGCCCTGCTGCGTGTCGCTGAGCAATTCACGCCGGTACGCGTCGATCACGATGTCGGAGCTCGCGCCGAAGAACGCGACCAGCGCGGTCAGCGCGGCGACGCTCCAGATCGCTTCGCGCGGCGACACGAAACCGAGCGTCGCCATCGCGCCGGCCACGAGCAATTGTGTGACGAGCATCCAGCCGCGCCGTCTGCCGGGCCGCCAGCCGGGCACGCGCGGCACGTAACGGTCCATCAGCGGCGCCCACACGAATTTCCAGGTGTACGGAAACTGGATCAGCGCGAACAGGCCGATTTCCTTCAGATTGACGCCTTCCGAGCGCAGCCACGCCTGCACGAGGTAGACGAGCGTAAACAGCGGCAATCCCGACGTAAAGCCAAGAAAGACGCAAATCAGCATGCGCGTATTCAAAAACGCGCGCCAGCCGGGGTGTTCTTCGTGAGCGGTAAGTGCGGGCGCCTCGTGCGGCGGGTTCGACATGTGGATAACTGAGGTTAGCTTTTCTTGACGCGATAGACCGCAAGACTACCACGCCAGTTCACGCCCCACCGCACCACCTGTCCGTCGTGCAGCACGACACGATCGAGAATTTCGATGCCGACTTCGGGCGCGAGCGCTTCGAAGTCCTTGATCGTCAGCACGCGCACGTTCGGCGTGTTGTGCCATTGATAAGGCAGCGACTTCGACACCGGCATGCGCCCCTGGAGCACCGACAGCCGATGCGCCCAGTAGCCGAAATTCGGAAACGACACAATGCATTGCTTGCCGACCCGCACCGTCTCGCGCAGGATCGCCGCGGTCTGATGAATGGTCTGCAGCGTCTGCGACAGCACCGCGAAATCGAAGCTGCCGTCTTCGAACAGGCGCAGGCCGTCTTCGAGATTCTGCTGGATCACGTTGACGCCGTTCTGCGTCGCGGCGAGCACGCCGGCGTCGTTGATCTCGATGCCGTAACCCTGCACCTCCAGTTCCTCGTTCAGCAGCGACAGCAGCGAGCCGTCGCCGCAGCCGAGATCGAGCACCGTTGAATGCGGTTCGACCCAGCGGGCGATCGCGCGGAAGTCCGGGCGCGATGCCAGGTAATCAAGTGCTCGCTGGTTCATGCGTTGACCTCGTTTGCAATGCGTTCGTAGTAGGCGCGCAGCAGGTTGTGATAGCGCGCGTCGTCGAGCAGGAAGGCGTCGTGGCCATGCGGCGCGTCGATCTCCGCGTAGGTGACCGTGCGCTTGTGGTCGAGCAGCGCCTTCACCAGTTCACGTGAGCGAGCCGGCGCGAAACGCCAGTCGGTCGAGAAGCTCGCGATCAGATACTTCGCGGTGGTGTGCGCGAGCGCGGCGGTCAGATCGCCGTCGAAGGCCTTGGCGGGATCGAAGTAGTCGAGCGCGCGCGTGATCAGCAGGTAGGTGTTGGCGTCGAAGTAGTCGGCGAATTTGTCGCCCTGATAGCGCAGATACGATTCCACTTCGAACTCGACGTCGAAGCTGAAGTTGTAGTCATCGAGCGCGCCTTCCGCGCGACGCAGCGAGCGGCCGAATTTCTCGGCCATGTCGTCGTCCGACAGATAAGTGATGTGGCCGATCATCCGCGCGACGCGCAGGCCGCGCTTCGGCTTCACGCCGTGCGCGTAGTAGTTGCCGCCGTGGAAGTCGGGGTCCGACAGGATCGCCGAGCGCGCGACCTCGTTGAACGCGATGTTCTGCGCGGACAGCTTCGGCGTCGATGCGATCACGATGCAATGCGCGATCCGCTCGGGGTACATCATGCTCCATGCGAGCGCCTGCATGCCGCCGAGGCTGCCGCCCATCACGGCGGCGAAGCGCGTGATGCCGAACGCGTCGGCGACGCGCGCCTGCGCGTTGACCCAGTCTTCGACGGTGACGACCGGAAACGTCGCGCCATACGGCTTACCGGTGGCGGGGTCGATGCTCATCGGCCCGGTCGAGCCGAAGCACGAGCCGAGGTTGTTCACGCCGATCACGAAGAATTTGTCGGTATCGAGCGGCTTGCCGGGGCCCACCATGTTGTCCCACCAGCCGATGTCCTTCGGATTGTCGGCGTACACGCCCGCCACGTGATGCGATGCGTTTAGCGCGTGACACACGAGCACCGCATTGCTGCGCGCGGCATTGAGCGTGCCGTAGGTCTCGACCATCAGGTCGTAGCCCGCGAGCGAGCTGCCGTTGCGCAAGCGCAGCGGCTCGGTGAAATGCATTTTTTGGGGAGCGACGATGCCGATGGAGTCCATTCATTCCGCCATTGAGTCAACAGGGCGGCTAAACGGCGTCGGCGAAGCACGGAGAGAAGGGCGGTGTGCGCAGCTGACGACCTCTTTAGCCGCATTTATAGTGAACCGCGGGCCTGAGGCCCAAGGTTCGCGCGCCCGCAATCGAGTCAGCAAATCGGCGCGTGAAAGGGTGTGAAACCGGGTGCAACGTGTTCGTGATGCCTTGGCGCGGTCTGTTGTTCATCGTGGGACCGCGGCGGCGTCAGGCGCAAAGTATAGCGGAAAATTCCACGCGGCAGCGGCGCGGACGGCGCCGCGCGAAGGAGGGCGAGTCCTCGCGGACTACTGAAGAATCAGCAGCAGTTGCTCGTCCGCGTGTTCGGCGGGCGGCCGCGCGAAACCGCTGCGCACATAGCGATGCCAGCGGCCGATCACGTAGCTCACCAGCAGGCTCGCGCGAATCGCGGGATCGTAGCCGGCGGGCAGTGCGGCGGATGGCGGCGCGGTCTGCGGGTCGGTATGGCCTGTGGCGTGGTTATCAGCACGGGCAAGCGCTTCGGTTTGCGCGAGCCGCAAGCACTGCTTCAGCGATGCCTCGACCCGTTCGAGCATCTGGTTCACGCGCTCGGTCAGCCGTTCGTGCTCGCCGACCAGCGCCTCGCAGGTCAGCACGCGCGTCATGCCGGGATTTTTCGCGGGGAAGTTGAGCAGCATCAGCGCGATCGAGCGCGCCTGCAGCACGCCGTTGCTTTCGTGACCGGTGATCTGGTTGATGAGCCCGAACAGCGTCTGCTCGATGAACTCGATCAGCCCTTCGAACATCTGCGCCTTGCTGGCGAAATGGCGATACAGCGCGGCTTCCGACACACCGAGCCGGGCGGCGAGCGCGGCGGTGGTGACCTTTTCGCTCTTCGGCGCCTCGAGCATGCTGGCGAGCGTTTGCAGGATGTGCACGCGGCGCTCGCCCGGCTTCGGACGCGTTGCGCGTGTCGCGGCGGGCGCCGCGGGGGAGGCTGCGGCTGAGGCTTCGTCAGGCTTGTCGATCGGCTGCATGGCTGTCGTCCCCCGGCTGATGTCGTTGGCGGCTTTCGTCCCTACTGTCCAGGCTTGCGTCCCTTCCATCGAACCGAGCGCGTGCCCAGTCGTAGCGATTTTAGCGAACGAATGCTGCGGTCGACATAATGCGGCCGGCCGGTGCCCGGCAGGCGCGTCGGTACGCCGGCCGCGTGCGGCTTGCGCGGCAGGTGCCCGGTGATCCACACGGTGCGGATGCCGAGCCGCCGATAATTTTTCAGGTGCGAACGCGTGTCCTCGACGAGGATCGCGTCTTTCAGCGACACGTGCGCGTCGCGCATCGCGCGGCGCAGCATCGCGTGATCGGGCTTCGCGCGCCATTGGCGGCGATCGCGCATGTGCTCGATCGCGATCACCCGCTCGAACAGCCGCTCGATGCGCAGCTCGGCGAGCACGGCGCGCGCGTAGGTTTCGGGCGCATTGGTCAGCACGATCTTGCGGCCCGGCAGCGCCGCGACCAGCCGCGCGACGCCGCGCTCGTGGCGGATCATCGAACCGAGGTCGGGGAACGTGTGCACGACCTTCAGGAAGTCGTGCGCGTCGAGCGGATGGTGGCGCGTGAGCCCGAGCAGTGCCGCGCCGTAGCGCAGCGTGTAGCCGGTGCGCAGACGGTTGGCTTCGTCGATGTCGACTTGCAGCGCGTCGATGATGTACTGGGTCATGCCGCGATTGATCGCGGGAAAAATGGCATGCGACGCACGATGCAGCGTGTTGTCGAGGTCGAACAGCCAGACTGGCTTGCCGCTCGCGATGTCAGGACGGCGGCGCCGCGAAGTGGGGGTGCGCATGTTGGAGGTCTTCAGCCGCTGACGGGCGTTTCATGCTGCGGATGCGGATGCGGGAAGTGTGTCGCAGCGACGCTCGGCGGCGCGCATAGGCTGCCAGCCGCGAGGTGGAGCACAGGGGGCGCGCCACAGTGACGCAACCCCTGTGCCGGGGATGCCGCAACGCTCAATGCGAGCGGATCATCGTGCCGAACGGCTGTTCGGTCAGAATTTCGAGCAGCACCGAGTGCTCGATGCGACCGTCGATGATGTGCACCGAGCGCACGCCGCTCTTCGCTGCATCGAGCGCGGACGAAATTTTCGGCAGCATGCCGCCGGAGATCGTGCCGTCTTCGAACAGGCCGTCGATTTCGCGCGCTGACAGGTCGGTCAGCAGATTGCCTTCCTTGTCCATCACGCCGGGGATGTTGGTCATCATCACGAGCTTTTCGGCGTTCAGCACGACCGCCAGCTTGCCCGCGACGAGGTCCGCGTTGATGTTGTACGACAGACCGTCTTCGCCGAAGCCGATCGGCGAGATCACCGGAATGAACGCGTCGTCCTGCAGTGCCTTCACGACCGCCGGGT
This sequence comes from Paraburkholderia sp. EG304, assembly GCF_046543485.1. Classification (NCBI taxonomy): domain Bacteria; kingdom Pseudomonadati; phylum Pseudomonadota; class Betaproteobacteria; order Burkholderiales; family Burkholderiaceae; genus Paraburkholderia; species Paraburkholderia sp. EG304. Next base: position 52,227 of record NZ_JBKGUA010000021.1, read on the forward strand.
TGATCGCTTCGACTTCGCCGACCTGGCCGATGTCGACGTACTGGCCGGGCTTTTCCCGATCCGGCATCAGCATCTTGCGCGCGTGGATCAGGCCGCCATCCTTGCCGGTCAGGCCGACCGCGTGGCCGCCGAAGTGGTTGATCAGCATCACGATGTCCTGCTGCACCTCGCCGCCGAGCACCCATTCGACGACTTCCATCGTCTCTTCGTCGGTGACGCGCATGCCCTGGATGAACGTGCCCTGTTTACCGATTTTCTTAAGCGCCTGGTCGATTTGCGGACCACCGCCGTGCACGATGACCGGGTTGATGCCGACCAGCTTCAGCAGAATCACGTCGCGCGCGAAGCCCTGCTTCAGACGCTCTTCGGTCATGGCGTTGCCGCCGTATTTGATGACCACGGTCTTGCCGTGATACTGGCGGATGTAGGGCAGCGCCTCGGCCAGAATTTCGGCTTTCAGGGTGGGCGCAATCTGCGAGAGGTCGGGAAGCTCGGACATGGCGGCAGGCTCGGGCACGGAACAGTTAAAACAGCGCGAATTGTACAGGACTGGCGCGCTGCAACAGGGTTTTCGGCAGCAGCGCGAGCGACGGGCGGTGCAGGTTTGGCGTACCGCACCATGACGGGTCACGGGACGGGTAAACGGCAAGCGTAACGCACTTGCGTGACGGCCGTGCATTGGCCGAACGGACGGCTGCACCCAGGCGTATCAGTCATGGCATCATGATCTGACCGATGCCCCCGGCCTTTCGCGCCCATCCGCAATGAAACCGTCTTCTACCCGTTCCGGGCGCAGCGCGCGCTGTCCGCGCTGCGGCAATGCCTTCGACTGCGGCATGCAGGGCGAGACAACATCTCCGTGCTGGTGCCGTGCTCTGCCGCCGCTGCCGGCGGAGCGGCTGAAGCCGGGCGGCCCGTGCTTGTGCCCGGAATGTCTCGCCGCTGAGTTCGCCCAGGCGACACGCGAGGCAAGTGGCGTTGAACCCCCGTAAACGCTGCTTTTGCCAACAGCCGATCCGCACCCGGCTACGCGCCGCGATGCTGCGCCGCCAGCGCTCGCAGATCGCGCGCCACTGCTTCCAGCGCCGGCTCCCATTCGCCGAACCGCGGCTGCCGATACAACGTGGCGCTCGGATACCACGGGCTGTCGCCGCGCTCCAGCAACCAGACCCAATGCGGATTGACGTCGAGCAGCACCCACGTGCGCTGACCGAGCGCGCCGCTCAGATGCGCGACCGATGTGCATACGGTGATCACGAGGTCGAGCGCGCCGACGAAGGCGGCGGTGTCGTCGAAGGTCGCGAGGCTTGCAGTGTGATCGATGATGCGCAGGCCGGCCGCGCGGGCGGCGGCGACCTCGGCGGCCGCGCCCGGCTGCAGCGAGTAGAACGTGACGTCGTCGATGCCGGCGAAATGGGCGGCATAGCGCTGCCAGCCGACGCTGCGAAACGGGTTGCGCTGATGCCCGCGGCTACCCGTCCACGCGAGGCCGACCTTCAGGCGGCGCCCGTCGGCAACGCGCTCGCGCCACGCCGCAAACGCGGCCACATCGGCGAACAGGTAGGGCGCGGCTGGAATGGTCTCTTCGCGGGTGTCGAAGATCAGCGGCAAGCTCAGCAGCGGAATTTCATAGTCCATCGGCGGCAGCGACTCGATGCCGCCGCCGGACGAGAAACCGTCGACATGAGCGCCGAGGCTGCGCGCGAGCAGCGCGCCCATCTGCGGAAACGAATTCCACACGACGCGGCCGCTCTCGCGATGCACGCGCTCTGCCAGCATCGGGATATAGCGGCTGAACTGCAGCACGTCGGCCATCCCCTGTTCGCCCCATACGAGCAGCGTCTTGCCGGCGAGCGGCTCGCCGCGCCAGATCGGCGCCGGCATCAGGGGACGGCTGCCGGCGAGCTCCTTGGAGCCGTCCCAGCGCGACTCGTGTGACGCCCACCCTTCGGCGTATCGACCGCGCAGGAGTTGCAGCATGCCGAGGTTCGAGCGCATCGCCGGGTTCTGCGGGGCGAGCTCGCAGGCCGTCGCGGCGGCCTGTTCGGCGTTGTCCCAGCGTTGCGCTTCACGTAACGTCAGCGCATAGTTGTTGTAAGCCAGCGGACTGCGAGGCGCGCACTGCACGGCCTGCGCGCCGGCATCGAGCGCGTGCGGCAGGTCCAGACTCTGGCGATACGCGTTGGCGAGGTTGATCCATGCGTTGCCATCGTCGGGGGTATCGCGGATCGCGGCTTCGAGCAGCGCGAGCTGTTCGCTCAGATCGCCGTCGGTAATTGTCAGCGCGCTCGCGAGATTGTTGCGTAATTGCGGCAGTGCCGGATCGAGCGCCAGCGCGCGACGATACGGAGCGATCGCGTCGGCATGCCGGCCGGCCATCTGCAGCGTGTAGCCGGCGCGGAAGTGCGCGACGGCGCTCCCCGCATCGAGTTTGGCAATAATGGCGGCGAGTTCGATCGCCTCCGCATGGCGCTGCTTCGCGAGCCATGCGGCGATCAGCGCGTCGAGCGAGGCGCCGTCGAGCGGATGCAGCTTGGCCGCGGCGTCGAGGTAACGGGCTTCGTCCGCCGTGGCGCCACTGGCTCGGGCCGCGGCGGCATCGCGCAGTAAAGTCAGGTATGCGGAGGAAGCGTCGGCTTCTCGAATCGCGGTGGGCGGCATGAAGGGATGGCGCGGAACAGTCGTCGATGCAGCGCGGCGGCGTGCAATGCTATTTCGAACACAGTCATGTTACCGGCACTCGGCCGCGTGGTCAGCCATGCGGGTCCGAACGGGTAGACTAGGGTCATGCAACGTATAACCAACACCGGCCGCGTCAATCTCGGTCACCTGTTCTGGCTGCGCAGCCTCGCGATCATCGGTCAGCTGCTGACGATCGCGTTCGTGCAGATCTTCATCGGCGCCAATCTGCCCTTGCCCGCGATGCTGCTCGTGATCGGGCTCGAAGTGCTGTTCAATGCGCTCACATGGTTTCGCGTGTCGCAGCAGCGTCCCGAGTCCAACATCGAGCTGTTCGGGCAGATCTGGGTCGATCTCGGCGCGTTGTCGGCGCTGCTGTTCCTGTCCGGCGGCACCACCAACCCGTTCGTGTCGCTATACCTGCCATCGCTTGCGATCGCGGCCGCCGTGCTGCCGTGGTACCTGATGGCCTGGCTCGCGGCGTTCGCGGTCGCCTGCTACGCGATGCTCAGTTTCGATTCGGTGCCGCTCAATCTCGAGAATCCCGCCAACCTGTTCGACTACTATCGTTCGGGCATGTGGGTCAACTTCATGGTCAGCGTGGGGCTGATCGCGTGGTTCGTCGCGCGCATGTCACGGGCACTGCGGCTACGTGACGCAGCGCTTGGAGAAGCGCAGCAGCGCTTGCTCCAGGACGAACGGGCGGTCGCGCTCGGTGTTCAGGCGGCGACCGTGGCACACGAAATCGGCACCCCTCTGTCTACAATCGCGATGTTGTCAGAGGAATTGCGCGACGCGGCGCGCACCGACGCGGGACTCGCGCCCTACCGCGCCGATCTCGAACTGCTCGAGCAGCAGATGACGTTGTGCACGTCGGCACTCGCGCGCTTGCGCAGCCGCGCGACGACCACGACGAACCGTGAGCCGGTCGACGAATGGCTAGAGTCGTTTGCCGAGCAATGGCGCCTGCGCCATCCGCACGTGAAGTTCGAGCGGCTCGGCACGCCGCCCGCCGATGTCAGTCTCAACGACACGGTGGCCGTCAGCCAGATACTGACGATCCTGCTCGACAATGCCGCGCGCGCGAGCCGCGATCACGTGACGCTGTCCTGCATGCTCGCACCACGCGGCGACCAGATAGAGTTCGAAGTATGCGACCACGGTCCTGGCATTCCGGTCGCGCTACGCGGCTCGCTCGGCACGATGCCCGTGGAGAGCACGCAGGGCGGTCACGGCGTCGGCCTGTATCTGGCGTTTTCGGCGGCGGCGCGTCTGAAGGGATCGATTGAACTGACCGACGCCAACGGCGGGCGGCCGCGCGGCACGCGTGCGGTGCTGCGACTGCCGCTCGGCGCGCGCAAGATTTCCGGAGCGAGCCCGCAAGGCGCCGCGCCATCCAACACGGAGAAACAGGCATGAGCGAAAAGAATTTTCTGGTGATCGACGACGACGAAGTGTTCTCCGGCATCCTGGCGCGCGGCTTGACACGGCGCGGCTACACGGTGAGCGAAGCGCACAACGCGGACGAGGCGATCCGGCTCGCGAATCAGCAGAAGTTCAGCGAGATCACCGTGGACCTGCATCTGGGCAACGACTCCGGCCTGACGCTCGTCGCACCGTTACGCGATCTGCAGCCCGATGCGCGCATGCTGGTGCTGACCGGCTACGCGAGCATCGCCACCGCGGTGCAGGCGGTCAAGGACGGCGCCGACAACTATCTCGCGAAGCCCGCCAACGTCGAGACGATCCTGTCGGCGCTGCAAAGCGAGGCGAGCGCGTTGCAAGCCGAGGAGGCGATCGAGCATCCGCAGCCGCTGTCGGTGGCGCGGCTCGAATGGGAGCATATCCAGCGCGTGCTCGCCGAACACAACGGCAATATCTCGGCGACCGCGCGCGCGTTGAACATGCATCGGCGCACGTTGCAGCGCAAGCTGGCGAAGCGGCCGGTGAGGCAGTAGGCCGCGATCGAACAGCACAAAGCAAAACGGGCTGCCTATCCGATATCCGAAGGCAGCCCGTTTTTCATGCATCAGCGCTTGGCGCTGTGACCGCGCACATCACAGCACGTAGCGCGACAGATCCTCGTCTTGCGCGACCTCGTTCAACGCGCGATCGACATACGCCGCGTCGATCTGCACTGTACGGCCCGAATGATTGCCGGCCGAGAACGACACTTCCTCTAGCAGCTTTTCGATGACCGTATAAAGACGCCGCGCGCCGATGTTCTCGGTCTTCTCGTTGACCGAGTACGCGATCTCGGCAAGACGGCGGATGCCGTCGTCGGCGAATTCGAGGTGCACGTCTTCGGTCGCGAGCAGCGCCTGGTATTGCTTGACGAGGCTCGCATCCGTCGACACGAGAATCGATTCGAAGTCGTTGACCGACAGCGAATCGAGTTCGACGCGAATCGGGAAGCGCCCTTGCAGCTCGGGAATCAGATCGCTCGGCTTCGCGAGATGGAACGCGCCGCTCGCGATGAACAGGATGTGATCGGTTTTCACCATGCCGTACTTGGTGTTGATCGTCGTGCCTTCGACGAGCGGCAGCAGATCGCGCTGCACGCCCTGACGGGACACTTCACCGCCGCCCGCTTCGTTGCGCGACGCGATCTTGTCGATTTCGTCGAGAAACACGATGCCGTTCTGCTCGACGTTCTGCACCGCCTTGGACTTCACCTCTTCGTCGTTCAGCATCTTGCCGGCTTCTTCGTCGGTGAGCACCTTCAGCGCTTCCTTGACCTTCATCTTGCGGCGCGTCTTCTTGCCGCCGCCGATGTTGGCGAACATCGAGCGGATCTGCTCGGTCATGTCTTCCATGCCCGGCGGCCCCATGATGTCCATGCCGACCTGTGGCTGCTCGACGTCGAGCTCGATTTCCTTGTCGTCGAGCTGGCCTTCGCGCAGGCGCTTGCGGAACGTCTGACGCGTCGTGCTGCCTTCATCGGCAGTATCGGTCGAACTCGTGCTCGAACCGAAGCCGACCGGCCGTGCGGTCGGCAGCAGGATGTCGAGAATGCGGTCTTCGGCGAGATCGCCGGCCTTGGTCCGCACTTTGCGCATTTCGGTTTCGCGGGTCTGCTTGACCGAAATTTCGATCAGGTCGCGCACGATGCTGTCGACGTCGCGGCCCACGTAACCGACTTCGGTGAACTTGGTCGCTTCGATCTTGATGAACGGCGCGTCCGCGAGCTTCGCGAGACGCCGCGCGATTTCGGTCTTGCCGACGCCGGTCGGTCCGATCATCAGGATGTTCTTCGGGGTGATTTCCTGGCGCAGCGGTTCGTCGACCTGCTGACGGCGCCAGCGGTTGCGCAGCGCGACGGCCACGGCTTTCTTCGCGCGGCCTTGGCCGATGATGTGTTTGTCGAGCTCGGAGACGATCTCGGCGGGGGGCATGGTGCTCATCGATGGGTCCTTACTCGATCGTCTCAATGACGCGGTTATGGTTCGTGTAGATGCACATGTCGCCGGCGATTTCCAGCGATTTCTCCACGATGTCGCGCGGCGACAGCTCCGTGTTGTCGGCAAGCGCCTTCGCGGCCGCCTGCGCGTACGCACCGCCCGAACCGATCGCGCAGATGCCGCCTTCGGGATCGAGCACGTCGCCGTTGCCCGTGATGACGAGCGTGGTGGTCGCGTCCGCGGTGATCAGCATCGCTTCCAGACGACGCAGCATGCGGTCGGTGCGCCAGTCTTTCGCGAGCTCCACGGCCGCGCGCGTCAGATTGCCCTGATGCTTTTCGAGCTTCGCCTCGAAGCGGTCGAGCAGCGAGAAGGCATCCGCCGTGCCGCCAGCGAAGCCGACCAGCACCTTGCCGTTATAGATGCGCCGGACCTTCTTCGCGCCGCCTTTCATGACGATGTTGCCGAGCGTCACCTGGCCGTCACCGCCGAGCGCCACCTTGTTGCCGCGGCGCACGGAAACGATCGTCGTGCCGTGAAATTGCTCCATATGCGTTCCTCTTTGCAAAACGGGTAGGACGCGGCAGCGCTGCGCGCTACCGCATGAATCCAGTCAGCGGACGGCGCGCCGGCTGGCGCGCTCGTGAGCGCATGTCCGATCTATTTTAGGGCGGGCGCGGTCATATCAAGATCCGCCGGAAGGCCTAGGGAGAAAAACTGAAAATCCGCTCAGGAAGCCTGAGAAATGAGGCGGGAAGGCGTGGTGGGACAGGAGGGATGGCGGAGCTCGCGCGGATGTCGCGCAAAAAGAAAAGGCGCACGGTTCACCGTGCGCCTCTCGACGAAGCAGCGTTTTCAGGGCGCCAGGCCGGAGCCGCGCCTCAGCTCATCAGTCGCCGAACAGCTTCTGGCGCAATTCGCGGCGCTCTTGTGCTTCGAGCGACAGCGTGGCCGTGGGCCGTGCGAGCAGACGCGGAATGCCGATCGGCTCGCCGGTTTCTTCGCACCAGCCGTAGTCGCCCGCCTCGATGCGCGCGATCGATTGCTGCACCTTCTTCAGCAACTTGCGTTCGCGGTCGCGCGTGCGCAGTTCGAGCGCATGCTCTTCCTCGATCGTGGCGCGATCGGCCGGGTCCGGCACGATGACCGTTTCACGCAGGTTCTCGGTCGTCTGGCCGGCATTGCGGAGAATGTCCGCCTGCAACTGTTCGAGCCTGTTCTTGAAGAAGGCGAGCTGATCCTCATTCATGTAATCCTTGTCGCTCATCTTCAGGATTTCGGCTTCGGTCAAGAGTCGTTTCGTCGTCATCTGGCTTACTTCTTCAATGTGAGGCAAAACTCATAGTGCCCGCACTTTCGTATTGCCCGCAAACGCGTCGCGCGGACGCGCAGCGCAGGGGTGGTCACGAACGTTGGGCTGTCGTGACGCCGAAGCGCCTGGCGCCCACACACCGGGCGTTGCTAGCTACGCCACTGCGGGGCCGAACTCCTCTGGAAACCGATTCACACATGCTCCTGAGGCATCGCTCGCCGACCAGCGCGTGCCCTTTCAGGCCGTGCCCGCCGGCGTTTTCGGCGTGTCTCCGGACAAGATTTTCCGGCGCCGTTTCAGGCCCGTCGCGGGATACGCGCGACCGGGCAATTCGTTGTCATTCTCCAGTGGGCACGTATTGTAACTGAATCACAATCCGGCACCGCAACTGCCGAATTCTGCCTGCGGCGCAGCGATATCCCGAAAATATAACGCGCACAAAGCCAAAAAGCGATGGTCGTGCACGCTTTAATGCGGCAGGGTTTTCACGTGTTTTTCATATAGCCGGCAATCGCGCGGTTTTGGTGCCACGGCATCGCAGTTTCTGCAGAGGATTCACCCCCGCGCAGTCGACCTCGGGTGTCTCGGCGCAATAGCAGTAGCACGACGCATGCCGCGTTACGCGCGGCATGTCGTGGGACTTCTACGGGGCTTGCCTGTGTGACTGCGCTGCACCCGCTCAGGCGAGGCAGGCGTCTAGACCGTCGGTGATCAGGTCGCGCGGCAGTTCGATGCCGATGAACACCATCTTGTTGGTCTTCTTTTCGGCCGGTTGCCATTTGGCGGCGAGGTCGCTGCCCATCATTTGATGCACGCCCTGAAACACGACCTTGCGATCGACGCCCTTCATGTACAGCACGCCCTTGTAGCGCAGCAGGTGCTCGCCGTAGATCTGCAGAATGCCGCCGAGGAAGTCTTCGAGCTTGTTCGGATCGAACGGACGATCGCTGCGGTACACGAACGACTTGATCTTGTCGTCGTGATGCGCATGGTGGTGATGCCCATGATCGTGGCCTTCGTGATCGCAGTGGCCATGGTCGTGATCGCAATTCGCGTGATCATGATCATGGTCGCCATGCGTGTGGCCGTGTTTGTCGTGCGCATGCGCGTGGCTGTGCGCGTGTTCGTCTTCGGCGAGGAAGTCCGGGTCGATTTCGAGCTTCGAGTTCAGGTTGAAGCCGCGCAGATCGAAAATTTCCTTGATGTCCGCTTCGCCGAAATTGACGACCCTGATCGCCGCCTTCGGGTTCATGTGCAGCAGACGGTGGCGCAGATCGCCCAGTTGCCGCTCATCGACGAGATCGGCCTTGGTGATGAACAGGCGGTCGGCGAAACCGACCTGGCGCTGCACCACTTCATGCTCGTCGAGCTGACGGTCCGCGTGCTTTGCATCGACCAGCGTGATGATCGCGTCGAGCAGGAAGTCGCTCGCAATCTGATCGTCCATGAAGAAGGTTTGCGCGACCGGGCCCGGATTCGCGAGGCCGGTGGTTTCGATCACGACACGGTCGAAGTCCACTTCGCCCGCCTGCTTCTTCGCGGCCAGATCGTTGAGCACGCGCGACAGGTCGCCGCGAATCGTGCAGCAGATGCAGCCATTGCTCATCTGGATGATCTGCTCGGTCGTGTCCTGCACGAGGATCTCGTTGTCGATGTTCTCTTCGCCGAACTCGTTCTCGATGACGGCGATCTTCATGCCGTGCTTTTCGTTCAGGATGCGCTTGAGCAGGGTGGTTTTACCGCTGCCGAGGAAGCCGGTCAGGATGGTGACTGGAATCATGTGGGTCGCCTGTAAGTCGTGAAACGGTGCGTGATCGAACGCTAGCGCAAGGCTAGCCAGAAGCGTGAGGCCGGCCGCCGCAGCCAGATGGCGCGGCCCTGTCCAGCCGGTTATTGAAACATATTTGCCTGGCGGGCGCAGGGCGGCCGCCTTGCGGCCGGCCGATGGCGGGCTGCGCGGAGGGTGGCCGCTGCCGCCGCCGGCACGCGCAATTGCCCACGAAATATGGGCGATCAGGCGATTTGCAACAGCAGCCCCTTCAGATACTCCCCCTCGGGGAACGCCGTGAGCAGCGGATGATCGACGCCCGCGCCCAGCCGCTTCAGGATGCGAGCGTCGACGCGGGCATCGGCAGCAGCGCCGGACACGATCTTCTGGAACAGTTCGGGATCGATCGCGCCCGAGCACGAGTAGGTGAACAGCAGTCCGCCCGGACGCAGCAGCTTCAGGCCCGTCAGATTGATGTCCTTGTACGCGCGCGACGCGCGATCCACGTGCTCGCGCGATGGCGCGAACTTCGGCGGATCGAGCACGATCAGGTCGAAGCGCTCGCCTTCGTCGTAGAGGCGTCGCAGTGTCTTGAACGCGTCGGCGTCGAGCCAGCTCGCGCGATCGGCGTCGAAGCCGTTGGCCGCGACGTTCTGCTGCGCGAGCGCGAGCGCTTCCCCCGACGAATCGACCGACACCACGCGCTTCGCGCCACCCTTGAGCGCCGCGAGCGAAAAGCCGCCGGTGTAGCAGAAGCAGTTCAGTACGTCGCGATCTTTCGCGAACTGCTGCACGAGCAGTCGGTTATCGCGCTGGTCGACATAGAAGCCGGTCTTGTGGCCGTTGCGCACGTCGACGTGATAGCGCACGCCGTTTTCGCTCGCGATCAGCTGCTCCGAAGGCGGCTCGCCCGCGAGCACGCCGGTGATCTGTTCGAGCCCTTCCTTCTGACGGATCGACACGTCCGAGCGCTCGTAGACGTTCGAGCAGCCGGTCGCGCCGATCAGCGCCGCGACGATCGCGTCCTTCCACGCCTCGACGCCGGCCGCCATGAACTGACAGACGATCTGGCTGCGCTGACCCGCGTCCTCGGCGACGTAGTAATCGACGATCAGGCCCGGCAGACCGTCCGCCTCGCCGAAGATCAGCCGTACGGCGCCGGTGTCGCGCACCATCGCCTGACGATGCGCGAACGCGCGCTGCACGCGGCGCTTGAAGAACGCGTGATCGATCGGCTCGGCTTCGTCGAAGCTCCACACCCGTGCGCGGATCTGCGAGTGCGGGCTGTAGGCGGCGCGCGCGAGAAAGCGGCCATCGTGCGCGCGCACGAGCACGGTCGCGCCGGGCGCGGGGCGACCGTCGACATGTTCGATCGCATTGGCATAAACCCACGGATGGCGGCGCAGCAGCGATTTTTCTTTCGACGGTTTGAGCGTAACGGTATTCATCAGGTGTCGGTGAGGTACTAGCGATGGGGCGGCGCGTGGTGGCGCGCGGCGGCAGTCGCGTGATCAGTTGCGTTTCTTCGCGCGAGGATGCGCGCTGTCGTAGACGTGAGCGAGGTGCTGGAAATCGAGGCCCGTATACACCTGGGTCGCGGTGATGCTCGCGTGTCCTAGCAGCTCCTGCACGGCGCGCAGATCGCCGCTCGACTGCAGCACGTGCGTCGCGAACGAATGACGCAGCACGTGCGGATGCACGTTGGCAGGAATGCCGGCCACGAGCGCCGCGCGCTTTACGCGCTCGCGCACGACGTTCGGCGACAACCGGTTGCCGCGCGCCGACAGGAAGAGCGGATGCGGATCGTGGCGGACCATCCGTTCGCGCACCGCGAGCCATGCGTTCAGCGCCGCGATGGCCTTGCTGCCCACCGGCACGACGCGGCGCCGGTTGCCTTTGCCGAGTACTTCGACTTCGGCGGAATCGAGCTTCAGCCAGCCGGCCGAGCGATAGCCGTCGACGTCGGCGAAACGCACGTCGAGGCCGACCAGTTCGGCGAGGCGCAGGCCCGACGAGTAGAACAGTTCGAGCATCGCGTGATCGCGCAGGCCTTCGGGGGACTCGGCGGGCGGGTTGTCCATCAGGCGTGCGGTGTCGTCGACGGAAAGCGCCTTCGGCAGCATTTTTGCCTGCTTCGGCGCGCGCACCGCGGCGACCGGATTGGCCGGCAGCTCGACATGGCCCGCGAGCCAGCGATAAAACGCGCGCCACGCCGACAGCCGATGGCCGATCGAGCGCGCGGTGAGGCCGCCCGCATGCGCGCGCGCGACGGCGCCGCGGATGTCGACGGCGGTGAGGCTTTCCAGCGGTCGGCCTTTGGCGAGTTGCTTCAGTTCCGCGAGCTCATGCGTATAACCGCGCAGCGTATGCTCCGACAGCCGCCGCTCGTGCTCGAGATGCGACAGGTAGGCGGCGATCGGGTCGGCGGCGGTCACGGTGGGCGGTGATGTTGTATGGCGCGGCTCAGCGCGGCAGCAGCCGGCTCAGCGCGGCACTCGCGAGCGCGCCGATCTGCGTGAGGAAATCGGTGGCCATGCCTTCGTGGAAGCGGCGCGGGTCGGATGAGCCCATCACGAGCAGGCCGAACGTCGGCGCGTCTTCGGCGCCTTCGGGGTCGCGCAGCGAGAGCAGCGCGATCGATTCGGTGGTCTGCGCCGTTTCGCTCGATGCGGCGTTGGGGTCGTCGGTCGCGCTCATTGCCACGTTCGTCGCCGGGGTGGCCGCTCCGTTGGCAGCGCTCGCCGCTTGCGGGAGCCATTGCGCGGCCTCGAAGCCGGTGTTCGCGCCGCAGTACGGCGTGCTCAGGCTGCCCGCGAAAATCCGCACCTCCTCGCTGACGTGGCGCGCGAAGTCGGCTTGCGCATACGGCTCGGCGACGTCCCACACGCGCAGTGCCGCTTGCGGCACGTCGAAGATATCGCGCAGGCCGCCGGCGATCGTGCGCGGCAGCGCGTACGGATCGCGCTCGGCCATCACCCGGATGGTCCAGCGGTTGAACTTCGCCGCGATGCTGTCGTTCTCGTGACCGTAGCGCAGCAGTTCGGCCAGACGCCGCTCGAGATGCTTGTTCTTGTCGCGCAGCATTTCCATCTGCCGCTCCTGCAGCGACACCGCGGCTTTGCCGTGCGGGTTCGCGAGCCGGATGGTCGCGAGCGTTTCCGCGTGTTCGACGAAGAATTCGGGATTGGCGAGCAGGTATTCGGCGACTTCGCGATCGTTCATGGTTTCGGCTAGAGGACTACGGGAGGGCCGCCTCACGGCGGCGCGTCGGTCAATGAGTTAGACGGAGGGCGCCACGGCGGCCGGGCTGGACGGGTTGTGCTGCGGCGAGTCCGGCGACGCGCTCGCCGCCTCTTCTGCCAACTCGATCTCCCCTTCGAAGACGGTGGCCGCGGGGCCGGCCATCAGCAGCGGCGCGCCTGGTTGCGCAATGTCCCACGTGATCGTCAGATCGCCGCCGTGCGTGTGCACGAGCACCGGCGAATCCAGCAGCCCGCGCCGGATACCGGCCGCGACCGCCGCGCACGCGCCGGTGCCGCACGCGAGCGTTTCGCCCGCGCCGCGTTCGTAGACGCGCAGCCTGATCTCGTTGCGGGTGACGATCTGCATGAAGCCCGCATTGACCCGCTGCGGGAAGCGCGTGTGCCGCTCGATAGCCGGACCTTCGACCAGCACCGGGAACGCCTCGGCATCGTCGACGACCTGCACCGCGTGCGGATTGCCCATCGACACCACCGACATCCAGCGCGTCGTGCCGTTCACGTCGAGCGGCCAGAGCGTGTCCGCGCCTTCGCGGCGGCCTTGCAGGCCTTTGGTCGCGAATGGCACGAGTTCGGGATCGAACACGGGCGTGCCCATGTCGACGATCACCTCGCCGTTGTCCTGCATCGTCAGCGTGATCGTGCCGTTCTGGACTTGCACGCGCACACTGCGCTGGTCAGTGAGACCGCGCTCGCGCACGAACTTGACGAAGCAGCGCGCGCCGTTGCCGCAATGTTCGACCTCGCCGCCGTCGCAATTGAAGATGCGATATCTGAAATCGACGCCTTCGACGGTCGGCTTTTCGACCAGCAGCAACTGGTCGGCACCGACGCCGAAATGGCGATTCGCGAGCGCGCGAACCTGTGCCGTGGTCAGTTCAAGCGGTTGGGTATAGCCGTCGAGTACGACGAAGTCGTTACCCGCGCCGTGCATTTTGGTGAATTTGAGCTTCACGTTTTTCGTGTATCCGTTGCTGCGTAGGGCTTCGCGCGTGCGGGCGGAGCCGAAAATCCGGGCCTTGCCGGCCGTCGGGTGAATCACCCTTTCGAGCCGGGTTGGGCCAATAGCAGATGATACACGTTGGCCCATCGGAAACGGTATGGCGGGCAAGGGCCGAGATGCCGCCTCACGTGCACTGATCGACGTGCTCCGACTGCTGGGAGCCCGGTGCCAGCGCCATCTTCAATATACCCCCGGCACTCCCGGCGGCCGCGTCTTGAACCGCTTGTGCACCCAGTAATATTGCTCGGGCATCAGCGGAATCTGCTCTTCGAGAAATTCGTTCATGCGTCGCGCATCGGCGTCATCATCGCCGGTCGGATAGTTGTCCCAAGGTTTGAAGACCTTGAGCCGGTAGCCCTTGTAGTTCGGCAGCACTTCGCCGATGAACGGCACGACCTGCGCGTGCCCGACCTTCGCGAGACGGCCGACCGCGGTCAGCGTGCAGGTCGGCACGCCGAAGAACGGCACGAACGTCGAATTGCGCGCGCCGTAGTCCATGTCCGCGCCGAGCATCACCGGTTTGCGTTCGCGCAGCCAGCGCAGTACGACGCGCGCGCTGTCCGCGCGGCTCGCCATGTCGGCGCCGAAACGCGCACGCGCCGCTTTCGCGACTCCCTCGAGCTCCTGATTCGACATCGGCTGATACAGCGAGCCGCACCGGCGCTTCAGTGAGTAGTTCAGAAAAATCGAACCCGCCTCGATGCCGACAAAATGAAAGCCTAGAAAGAGCGTCGGCGGCAGGTTCGGGTCGGTCAGGTCGATCGCGCTGTCGAGTTGGATCAGCTTTTCGAGCTTCTTCGCCGGGCCGAACCACTGCACGCTGCGCTCGAGATAGCTGCGGATCGCATGACGGAAGTGCTTCTGCGCGACGTCCTCGCGGTGCTCGTCGCTCCAGTCGGGGAAGCACAGCTTCAGATTCGTATGAACGATGCGCTTGCGACGGCTCGGGATTTGATAGAGCAGCCAGCCGAGCCCATCACCGAGACGGGCGACGAATCCATACGGCAACAACGCAAAGAGTTTGAGCAGCCCGACCGCGAGCTTCGCGCCGTAGCGGCTCAGCATGCAGCCTCCGGGCGAGCGGCGCTGATGGGGGCGGAATTTTGGTGGGCGGAAAAATTGGCGTGATACCGCACTCGTGGACACTCTGTGACATTCAAAGGAAGTCGCTATAATAAGGGCTTCGCCGAGTTAATAGACAACTTGCGGGGCGAAGCCGGCGGGTGCGGTCCATGGATTCCATGGGTTGCGTCCATCGGTAAGGTAATCCGCTAAAGCGTCGCCGCTTCAGACTCCCGAAGTCGGCTACGTGGAACGCAACCGTAACCACTAACAGGAGTCTGCAACGTGGCAAACGACTATTTCTTCACTTCCGAATCCGTCTCCGAAGGCCATCCCGACAAAGTCGCGGACCAGATCTCGGACGCGATCCTTGACGCCATCCTCGCTCAGGACAAGTACTCGCGTGTCGCGGCCGAAACGCTGTGCAACACGGGTCTCGTCGTGCTGGCCGGTGAAATCACCACCACCGCGAACGTCGACTACATCCAGATCGCGCGCAACACGATCAAGCGCATCGGCTACGACAACACCGACTACGGCATCGACTACCGCGGCTGCGCGGTGCTCGTCGCCTACGACAAGCAGTCGCCGGACATCGCCCAAGGCGTGGACCGCGCGCACGACAATAACCTCGATCAAGGCGCAGGCGACCAGGGCCTGATGTTCGGTTACGCGTGCGAAGAAACGCCGGAACTGATGCCGCTGCCGATCCATCTGTCGCACCGCCTCGTCGAGCGTCAGGCGAATCTGCGCCGCGACGGCCGTCTGCCCTGGCTGCGTCCGGACGCGAAGTCGCAGGTCACCGTGCGCTACGTCGACGGCAAGCCACATTCGATCGACACCGTCGTGCTGTCCACCCAGCATGCGCCGGACATCGAGCTCGACACGCTGCGCGAAGCGGTGATCGAAGAAGTGATCAAGCCGACGCTTCCGGCCGAGCTGATCAAGGGTGACATCAAGTACCTCGTGAACCCGACCGGTCGCTTCGTGATCGGCGGTCCGCAAGGCGATTGCGGTCTGACGGGCCGCAAGATCATCGTCGATACGTACGGCGGCGCGGCACCGCACGGCGGCGGCGCATTCTCGGGCAAGGACCCGTCGAAGGTCGACCGCTCGGCAGCATACGCCGGCCGTTACGTCGCGAAGAACATCGTGGCCGCGGGCCTCGCGTCGCGCTGCCTGATCCAGGTGTCGTACGCGATCGGCGTCGCTCAGCCGACCTCGGTGATGGTCAACACGTTCGGCACCGGCCGCGTGTCGGATGCGACCATCACGGAACTCGTGCGTCAGCATTTCGACCTGCGTCCCAAGGGCATCATCCAGATGCTCGACCTGCTGCGCCCGGTCTACGAGAAGAGCGCAGCGTATGGCCACTTCGGCCGCGAAGAGCCGGAATTCACGTGGGAAGCCACCGACAAGGCGCTCGCACTCGCCGAAGCGGCAGGCACCGAGCCGGTCGCGGCGATCGCGTAACTAGCGCGGGTCGATCATTACCTGAAAGCAAAAAAACCCCGCCGGCGTGAGCCGGGCGGGGTTTTTTCTTTGTCCGTCGATGGCGCGGCGATGTCAGCAGATCAGCGGTCTAGCCACTCAACGCGCAACTGCAACTCACCGGTCCAGCAATCTCACCGGCTCGCAAACGCAAACGCGAACCACCCGCTGCTGCTCGTCGACAGCCGACGCGGTCGGCGGCTCGCAGGCGTGCGCACCTCCGGCGCGCGTTTCGCGACCGCGAGGTGCAACGGTGTCGGCTTGCGCAGCAACGTGCGCAGCGACAGGCGGCGCGTGCCGCTCTGCTGGCGCAGCGCCGAGAAGAACGTATGGAACCAGGTGCGAAAGCCGTCGACGGCCTTCGCGTCGCGCCACTGCTCGCCGAGCGCACGGGTGCGCGCGGCATGGTGGCGCAGCGCTCGCATCATATGACGGCGCGCGGGACGCGCCGCTTTCAGCGCGGCGCGGGTAAGACGGGTGCTCAAAAGAGTATGCATGGCTTCACATTTAGGCAATGAACCGCACGTCGGCGCGTGCATCGGATGTGCACGGACAAACAGCACCATATGTGCCAATGACGGGGTTGCGATGAACGGCCTGAAAGCCGGAAATTCGGTGCGCGTCGTGTCGCGGGAGATCGCGACGCGAAACAAGGCGCGCAGCGCTGCGAAGGTACAACGCGGAGAATCCGACGGCACGAGCCTTGACGGGCTGCGCACAATAGAAAACTGCGTAAGCGGCGATCGACATGCGAGCAGGCTACACGGGAATCGTGACGTCAGAAAGTCGGGTTAGTACCCTGCGAGGTCGAATCTCCTCTGGATCGAATCGTCGCCGACACCAATCTGGTCTCACTTTTGACGGGCGATTTACGTGCATAGTTGCCCTGCGAATGTGCGATGCGGATGTACTCCACGCCTGAAACCGGTGCATCGGCGCGCCGCGAAACAACGCACCCCGATCGCGCCCGTTTTACAATCGGACATCAGTTAGTCGACAGTAACGGAACGCCATGTCACTCCATTCGAAGAAAGAGCAGATTCAAACGTTGCGGGAGCAGGGTTTTGTCGTCGTGCCAGGACTCGTGTCGCCCGAACGTTGCGACGAGCTGAAGCGGATCGCACAGCGGCAGCTGCAGGAAGCGGCGGCGCCGATCGAATTCGAAGCGGATCTGAAGTATCCGGGCGCGCCGTCATCGAAGGATGCGCCGGGCGGACACACGGTGCGGCGCCTGCTCGACGCGTACGGTCGTCACCCGGCGTTCGCGCAATGGGCGACCGCGCCCGAAATCCGTGGCTGGATGGAACTGTATTTTGGGGAGGAGCCGCGACTGTCGCGCGCGCATCACAACTGCATGATGACCAAGCACCCCGCGTACGGCAGCCTGACCGGCTGGCATCGCGACGTGCGCTACTGGTCGTTCGAGCGCGACGACCTGGTGTCGGTGTGGCTCGCGGTCGGCCCGGAAACGATCGATAACGGCGCGCTGTGGTTCGTGCCGCAATCGCACGGCGCCGCCTTCACGTCGGATCGTTTCGACGAAGCGAAATTTTTCCGCACGGATATCGCCGAGAACGAGGCGGCGATCCGCACCGCGGTGTCGCCCGAGTTGAAGACCGGCGACGTGGTGTTCTTCCACTGCAACACGCTGCACTCGGCCGGCAAGAATCTTAGCGATCAGGTGAAGTTCTCGCTGGTGTTCACCTATCACGGCGTAAGCAACGTGCCGCTGCCCGGCACGCGCTCGGCCGCGAAGCCCGAGATCGCGTTCTAGCTATTTTCGTCGCGGGGCTCGCGCGGACGCTCAGCGCTTGCGCCCCGACATCGCGATTCCCGTCAGCCCGGCAAGCGTCGCCACCACGCCCGCGACGATCAGCACGATCGCCTTGTTGCTCGGGGAACCGGTAAAGAAGCGCGACACGTCGCTGCTCACCGAATTGAACGCCTGCCCGCCGAAATACAGCAGCACGATACCGCCGACAATCAGCGCGATCGAAATCGCTTTGGCCATCTGCACCTCCCATCAACTTGAACCGGCCAGAGTGTAGGTGAGCCGCGCGTGCTCGTCCATCCCGCATACTGGTGCCTGCAAGCGCCGCGTCGATTGGCTAACATAGCGGTCTAGCCGCACCACGGCGACATCACAACAATAAATTCCCCGAGCAGCACGCCTCCCGCAACGCGCGAATCCTCACGCCCGGAATTCTCGGGCGATCTCATCGACAAGGACACTAGCAATGGCTTACGAAGCAGCTTCAGAACGCTATTCGGACATGCAATACCGCGTCTGCGGCAAGTCGGGTCTCAAACTGCCGGCGTTGTCGCTCGGCCTGTGGCACAACTTCGGCGACACCACGCCGATCTCGACGCAGCGTGACATCCTGCGCACGGCCTTCGACCTCGGCATCACGCACTTCGATCTGGCGAACAACTATGGCCCGCCGTACGGCAGCGCGGAAACCAACTTCGGCCGCCTTTTCAAGGACGATTTCAAACCGTATCGCGACGAGCTGCTGATTTCGTCGAAGGCCGGTTGGGATATGTGGCCGGGTCCGTACGGCCAGGGCGGCGGCTCGCGCAAGTACGTGCTCGCGAGTCTCGATCAGAGCCTGAAGCGCATGGGCCTCGAATACGTCGACATCTTCTATTCGCATCGCTTCGACGCGCACACGCCGCTCGAGGAAACCGCGGGCGCATTGGCGAGCGCGGTGCAGCAGGGCAAGGCGCTCTACATCGGCATCTCGTCGTACTCGTCGGCGAAGACGCGCGAAATGACGAAGCTGCTCGCCGAATACAAGGTGCCGCTGCTGATCCATCAGCCGTCGTACAACATGCTGAACCGCTGGATCGAACACGACCTGCTCGATACGCTCGACGAAGTCGGCGCGGGCGCGATCGCGTTCACGCCGCTCGCGCAAGGGCTGTTGACCGGCAAGTACCTGAACGGCGTGCCGGCCGATGCGCGCGTCAACAAGCCGGGCGGCGGTTCGCTGAAAGACGAGCATCTGAGCCCGCAGAACATCGAGCACGTGAGGAAGCTCAACGACATCGCGCAGCGCCGTGGTCAGAGCCTCGCGCAGATGGCGCTTGCGTGGGCGTTGCGCGATCAGCGCGTGACGTCGGTACTGATCGGCGCGAGCCGCGCGGAGCAGGTCCGCGAGAACGTCGGCGCGCTGAAGAACCTCGCATTCTCGGCCGACGAGCTCGCCGAGATCGATCGCTATGCGACCGAAGGCGGGATCAACCTGTGGGAAAAGCCATCGACGGACCAGGCGATCTGATCGCGTGAGGAGCCGTCCGCGCAACTGGCAGACGGAACGAAGGGCAAAACGAAGCCGCACGCTCAGCGTGCGGCTTTTTCGTTGATACTTCGCCGCGCCGCTACACGAGCGCCGGCAGACCCTCGACCAGCGCCACCGCGCACATCACACCGATCAGCGCGCCCAGCACACGCAGCGCGTTGTGTCGCAACTCGGTTTTGCAGGGCAGCGCGCCGACGAATAGCGCACCCGCCAACGCCATCGGAATGACCAGGATGAAATCGCCGATCGTGAAGTACGTCATCTTCGTCTCCTCCCATGCAGGATGGATGCTATGCCGTTCCGGCAGAGGCTGCGGCTTTGAAATCATGCAGTACCAGTGCACGAATCGAGTATAGGAGACGGATGGAGCGGCGCGGCGGCGCGAGCTTGCGCGCCGTCGCTTATTCGCAAGCCGCTGAACCTCGGCGCGACGGGCGCGCGGCGATTGGCGCGGCGCAACAAAACACGGCGGAAAATGTCGAGCGTTCGCTTGCGAAAGCCTTTCGTTTTGCGCCGATCCATGCGGGGTGAATGATCGCCTGCGGCTATGCGCGGGCGCGCAGGTGCGTCGCCGCGATCAAGCCGATCACGAGCAGCGCACCGACCAGTCCGACGACCCCGTTCCAGCCATGACCGGCCCACACGTGGCCCCCATACGAGCCGACCAGGCTCGAGCCGATGTAGTATGCGAGCAGATATAGCGCAGCGGCCTGGCCTTTCGCATCTTTCGCCAGACGCCCGACCCAGCCGCTCGCGACCGAATGCCCGGCAAAGAACCCGAACGTCACGCATGCGATGCCGGTCGCGACCGCCGCGAGCGGATGCAGCATCGTCAGCGCGAGGCCGAACACCATCAGCAGCAGGCTCCCGATCAGCACGCGCGCGCGGCCGAACGTATCGGCCATGCGCCCGGACCACGGCGACGCGACCACACCGACCAGATAGACGATGAAGATCGCGCCGATCTCCGTCTGATTCAGCCGATACGGCGGCGCGAGCAGCCGGTAGCCGATGTAGTTGTACAGCGTGACGAAGCTGCCCATCAGCACGAAGCCGAGCAGGAACAGCAGAGGCAAGCCCGGTCGCGTGAACTGCCGCAACAGCAGCGTGCGGTGATGCGCGAAGCCGAGGCCGCGGCGCGGCACGAAATGGCGCGATGGCGGCAGCAGCGCGCGGAACGCGAGCATCGACAGCAGGCCGAGCACGCCGATCGTGCCGATTGCGACGCGCCATGAAAACAGATCGGCGACCACGCCGGTGATCACCCGTCCGGCCATGCCGCCGATCGCCGTGCCGCCGACGTACAAACCCATCGCGAGGCCGAGACCGTCGGGATGCACTTCCTCGGCGAGATAGGCCATCGCGACGGCCGGCACGCCGCCGAGCGCAAGCCCTTCGAGCGTGCGCAGCACGAGCAGCTGATTCCAGTGCGGCGCGACCGACACGCCAATCGTCAGCACCGACGACACCGTCAGCGACAGCGTCATCAGCTTGTGCCGGCTCCAACCCTCGGAGACGAAACCGGCGACGAAAATCGCCAGCGCGAGCGCCGCGGTGGATAGCGACAGCGACAGACTGCTTTGCGCCGGCGTCACGTCGAACGCTTCGGAGAACGACGGTAGCAGCGGCTGCACGCAGTAAAGCAGCGAGAACGTCGCGTAGCCGGCGAACAGCAGCGCGAGGCTGGCGCGCCAGTACGCGGGCGAGCCGCGTTCCAGATAGGGGATATCCGACACGGTGGTGGTGCGGGCGGAAGGAGCCGAAGCTGCGGCGGGGGAGGGAACGGCAGAAGCAGTCCGCTGGGATTGCGGCGGCAGGTTCACAACTGAACTCCTTGGGTCACACGGAAACGCGCAAAAGATGTTAAGGATACGCTGAAAACGCGTTTCGAGCCGGCGGCGCGGCAAACGCGGCGTGCCGCGTCACCCGAGCATGTCGCGCGCCCGTCTCCCTGCGCTAGCCGTGCGCCCCGGCTTCGCTGGCCGGCGTCGGCGTCTGCGTCGAACCGGAAGTCGCCGCAGGCCGATGCACAAGCGAATCGTCGCCCGGCGAATCGTCGCCCGGCAAATCGTCGCCAGGCAGTACCGACGTATCCCAGCCGCCGCCGAGCGCCTTCACGAGCGCGACGCTCGCGGCCATCCGGCGGCGTGCGATCGACACGGCGTTGCGCTCGTTGGTGAGCGTGGTCGTCTGCGCGACGACCACGTCGAGGTAGGTGATCGCGCCGTTCCGGTAGCGGTCCGACACGACCGCGAGCGCGCGCCGCGCGGCCGCGACCGCGTCGTCCTGGGCAGCCGCTTCCTGTTCCAGCACGCGCAGCGCGGCGAGATTGTCCTCGACCTGGCCGAACGCGTTCAGCACCGTTTGCCGATATTGCGCGACGCTTTCGTCGTAGCGCGCGCGCGCCTGATCCTTGGCGGCCGCGCGGCCGCCGAAGTCGAGCAGTGTGCCCGCGAGCGTCGGCCCGAGCGACCACAGCCGGCTCGGCGCGAGCAGCCATTGGCTGTAGTTGGTCGCTTCGAGTCCGCCCGTCACGGCCAGCACGAGATTCGGGAAAAACGCCGCGGTGGCCACGCCGATCTGCGCATTCATCGCGGCGACGTGCCGCTCGGCCGCCGCGATATCGGGACGCCGCTCGAGCAAGCCGGACGGCACGCCGGCCGCCGCGACGACCGGCACCGCGACGAGCGGCGCGACCGGCAGCGTGAAGGTCGACGGCGGCTGGCCGATCAGGATCGCGATCGCATGTTCGAGCTGCGCGCGCTGCACGCCGAGGTCGAGCGCCTGCGCCTGGGTCGTCTTCAGCTGCGCTTGTGCCTGCGCGACATCGGCATCGGTCGCGATGCCGCCGGCGTAGCGATGCTGCGTCAGTTCGAGCGCCTCCTGGTAGGCCTTGATCGTGTCGTCGAGGAGTCGGCGCTCCTGATCGAGTCCGCGCAGCTCGAAGTAATCGGTGGCGAGCTCGGCCTGCATCGACAGCAGCGCGGCGTCGACGTCGGCGGCGCTCGCCTGCGCGCCAGCCTTCGCGCCTTCGACGCTGCGCGACACGCGGCCCCACAGGTCCGGTTCCCACGACGCGTCGACCTGCACCAGATAGTCGTTCAGCGCGAGACCGGCGGTCGATTTATGCAGCACGTTCTCCGAGGTCCGCGTGCGCGAATACTGGACGCCCGCGGTGACCACCGGGAAGAATTGCGAGCGATATTGCGCGACGCTCGCGCGCGCCGCGCGAAAGCGCGCTTCGGCGGCCTGCACGTCCTGGTTCGCGCTCGCGACCTGCGCTTCGAGTGCATCGAGCGATGCGTCGCCGTAGATGCGCCACCACGCGCCGCGCGTGAGCGTGTCGGCCGGTTGCGCGGGCTTCCAGCCGGTGCCTTCGAGTTCGCGCCAGGTCGCGGGTGTGACGGCGGCGGGCTTCACGTAGTCGGGGCCGACGGTGCAGGCGCCGAGCGCGCCGGCGAGAGCCAGCGCGACTGCCGACGCGCGAATGGAAGCGCTCGCCGACCCGCGCGCGAAATCAGCCGATGACGCAAGCACGCGCCGCAAAGCCGACATCTTCATGATCACGTCCTCGCGCCCGACCGCGCGCCGGCTTGCGCCGCCGGCGAGCTGGCCGCCGCGCCGGTCGCACCGGCGGCTCCAGCCGTGCCTTCCGGCGCCGCACCGCCTTCCGCCTTGCGCGGCACGATCCGCACCGGCGCGCCATCGACGATCGAATCCTGCGGATTCAGGATCACCTGCTCGTTGCCCTGCAAACCCGCCACGATCGCGACGCGCGTGCCGAAGTCCGTGCCGAGCGATACCGGCAGCAGCTTCACCTTGTGCTGCGGATCGACGGTCGCGACCTTGACGCCGTCGGGACGGAACAGCAGCGCGTTGCCCGGCAGCGTGAACGACGCCGTGCCCGCGCCGAGCGCGAAATGCACCTGCGCGTACGCGCCCGGCAACAGCTCGCCGCTGCGATTGTCGACGTCGACTTCGACGAGCATCGTGCGCTGCTGCGGATCGACCGCACCTGCGGTGCGCGCGACCGTACCCGGGTAGTGCCGCGACGGCGTCTCGGTCAGCGTCAGAAACGCGCTTTGCTGCGCGCGCACCTGCTGCGCGTACGCTTGCGGCACGTTCACGTAGACGCGCAGCCGATCGGCCTGGGCAACATGGAACAGCTCCTTCGCGGGGCCGCCCGAGCTGCCCGCGTCGATCAGCGCGCCGACGTCGACGTTGCGCGCGGTCACGGTGCCGTCGAACGGCGCGTAGACCTTCTGGAACGACTGCGTCTTTTCGAGTCGCGCGACGTTGAAACGCGCGGCGTCGAGCGTGGCTTTTTTCGCGAGCATGTCGCCGACTTTCTCGTCGGTCTCCTGTTTCGACACCGACTTGCTTTTGAACATATCCGTCCAGCGATCCGCGGTGCTCTTCGCCAGCGCGTAATTCGCTTCGGCGTTCGCGAGATCGGCGCGGGCGGCGCGCAACTGGTCGTCGATTTCGGGCGTGTCGATTTCCGCGAGCAACTGGCCGCTCTTCACGCGCGCGCCGATGTCGGCGTACCACTTCTTCAGATAGCCGTTGGTGCGCGCGTAGATCGGCGTGTCGAGGAAGGCCTGCACGTTGCCGGGCAACGTCAGATCGAACCCGGCCGAGGACTTTTGCGGCTGCACGACTTCGACGCTCAACTGGCTCGTGTGCTCGGCATCGCGTTCGAGCGCCGCATGCGCATCGTGGCGCGACCAGATGCCTTGCGCGGCGAGCGCGAGCACCGCGACGGCGGCGGCAATCATGATCAGGCGCGTGCGCCGCGCTTTCGCCGGATCATGCGCGGCGTGGCCGCCAGAGCCCGATCCTGAACCCGAGCCGCCGGGACGTTGTGCTTCCATCAAGCTTCCCCTTCGAAATTGCATGGGCAGTCGAGGCTGCCTCTTGTGTCGTGGCATCGCATGATGCGCGTGCCGGCCGGAACGGTTATCGCGTGCGGGATGTTCATGGCTTCTGCACCACGTGTTCCGCGGCGCGCTGATGCCGCGCCGCCAGCCGTCGATAGATCATCGAGAACACGACCGGCACGAAGATCAGCGTGGCCAGCGTGCCGACCGCGAGCCCGCCGATCACCGCGCGCCCGAGCGGCGCATTCTGCTCGCCGCCTTCGCCGAGACCGATCGCCATCGGCACCATGCCGATCACCATCGCAAGCGCGGTCATCAACACCGGGCGGAAGCGCGTGAAGCCCGCTTCGATCGCCGCGCGGGTCGCGTCGCCGTGCAGCAGCAATTGTTCGCGCGCGAAGCTGATCACCAGAATCGAGTTCGCGGTCGCGATGCCGATACACATGATCGCGCCGGTGAGAGCAGGGATCGACAGTGTGGTGTGCGTGAGGAACAGCATCCACACGATGCCCGCGAGCGCGCCCGGCAGCGCGGTGACGATGATGAACGGATCGAGCCACGACTGGAAATTGACGACGATCAGCAGATACACGAGCAGCACCGCGAACAGCAGACCGGCGAGCAGGCCCGAGAACGACTCGTTCATCGTTTGCACCTGGCCGCGCAGTTCGATCGTCGAGCTCTTCGGCAACTCGGCTTTCGATTCGTCGATGATCCTGCGGATGTCGTCGGACACGCCGCCGAGGTCGCGGCCGTCGGCGGTGCCGTAGATGTCGATCGTGGTTTGCGCGTTGTAGTGCGTGAGCACCGCGTTGCTGGCTTCGCGGCGCATTGTCGCGAGCGAGCCGAGAATGTTGTTGCGGCCGTTGGCGTTCAACGGAATGTTCGCGAGCGATTGCAGCGAATCGATCGTGTATTGCGGCGCTTCCGTGATCACGTTGTAGCTGACGCCGTTGCGCGGATTGAGCCAGAACGTCGGCGTGGTCTGCTGGCTGCCCGACAGCGTGATCAGCAGATTGCTCGCGATATCGCGCTGCGAAAAACCCGCTTGCTGCGCGCGCGTGCGATCGACGTCGATGAAAATCCGCGGCAGATCGGCGGGCTGCTGGATGCGCGCATCGACGAGGCCCGGCACCGTGCGCAGACGGTTCAGCAGCTTCGCGGCGAACGCACGATTGGCGGCCACCTCACGGCCGACGATCTGGATGTCGATCGCCGACGGCATGCCGAAGTTCAGCGTCTGACTGACGATATCGGCCGGCAGAAACGCGAACTGCACGCCGGGGAATTCGTCGGTGAGCGTGCGCCGCAAGGTGCGCACATAGCCGGCGCTCGGATGATGTTCGGGGTTCAGCGTGATCAGGATGTCCGAGTCGGAGGTGCCGATCGTGCCCGTGTTGCTGTACGACAGGTTGATACCCGACACCGGCAGGCCGATGTTGTCGATGATCGAATGCAGTTCGCCGGCCGGAATCAGCTGACGGATGCGCGCATCGACACGATCGGTCAGCACCGCCGTTTCCTCGACCCGCATGCCGGTTTTCGCGCGCATGTGCAGTGCGATCGTGCCGGCATCGACGGCGGGGAAAAAGTCGCGGCCGATAAACGGCAACAACAGCAGCGACGCGCCACAGCACACGAGAAACAGCGTAACGAACAGGCCCGGCCGCGCCACGCGCGCTTCGAGAAACACGCGATAGCGCTCGCGCAAACGCGAGAAACCGCGTTCGAACGCGTAGTGCACGCGCATGAACGGATTGCGCGTTTGCGCCGGCGCGTGATGCAGATCAGCGGGCTTGTGGTGATAGCGCAGCAGATACTTCGCGAGCGTCGGCACGAGCGTACGCGAGAAGAAGTACGACGCGAGCATCGCGAACACCACCGCTTCGGCGAGCGGAATGAACAGGTAGTGCGCGACACCGGTGAGCAGAAACATCGGCACGAACACGATGCAGATCGACAACGTCGACACCAGCGTCGGAATCGCGATCTGATGCGCGCCGTCGAGGATCGCCTGTTCTAGCGTCTTGCCCTGTTCGAGCTGATGGCTGATGTTCTCGATCGCGACGGTCGCATCGTCGACCAGAATCCCGACCGCGAGCGCGAGCCCGCCGAGCGTCATGATGTTGATCGTCTGGCCGAGCGCGGACAACGCGATGATCGACGTGATCATCGACAACGGAATCGATACCGCGATGATCAGCGTTGCGCGCCAGTTGCCGAGGAACAGCAGAATCATCAGGCCCGTCAGACACGCGGCGATCAGCGCTTCACGCAGCACGCCCTCCACCGATGCACGCACGAACAGCGACTGGTCGGCGACAGGGTCGATATTCAGCGACGGCGGCACCAGATTGCGCAGCGTCGGCATCATCGTCTTGATACGGTCGACGATATCGAGCGTGGACGTGTTGCCGCTTTTGTTGATCGTCAGCAGCGCGGCGCGCTGGCCGTTCACGCGCACGATGTTGGTCTGCGGCTGGTAGCCGTCGCGCACGTGTGCGACGTCGCGGATATAGACGGTGCCGTTTGCGGTGGTGCGGATCGGAATGTTGTTCAGCCCGGCGAGCGAATCGGGGCTGCCGTTCATTACCACAGAGTACTCGGTCGAGCCGATCTTCGCGGTGCCCGAAGGCAGAATCAGGTTCTGCGCGGAGACCGCGCTGACCACGTCCATCGGCGACAGATTGCGCTCCTGCAACTTGCGCGAATCGATATCGATCATGATCTGCCGTTGCTTGCCGCCATACGGCAGCGGCGCGGATGCACCGGGCACGGTGGCGAGCTGCGTCTTCAGGAAGTTATTGCCGAAGTCGAACAGCTCCTGCTCGGTCAGCGACGCGGACGACAACGCGAGCCGCAGAATCGGTACCGTCGACGCGTTGTAGCGCAGGATGAACGGCGGCGTGATGCCGGGCGGCAGCGAGCGCACTTGCGACTGCGACAGCGCGGTGACCTGCGCGAGCGCTTCGTCGATATTCGCGCCCGGCTGGAAAAAGATCTTGATGACCGTGATGCCGTTCAGCGACGTCGATTCCGTGTGTTCGATATCGTTGACCGCCACCGACAAGCCGCGCTCGTAGTTCAGCGCGATGCGCCGCTCCATTTCGTCGGCGGGCAGGCCGTTGTACGACCAGATCACCGACAGCACCGGAATATCGATGTTCGGAAAGATGTCGGTGGGTGTGCGCAGAATCGTCAGTGGCCCGACGATCAGCAATAGCAACGCCAGCACGACGAACGTATAGGGGCGCCGTAGCGCGAGACGAACGATCCACATGACTAGCGCAGACTAATGAAATCAGCGGCGGCCGCGCCGCGCGGATCGGAAACGCAGGCGCGCCCGTCGGCGCGAAGGCAGGTGCGAAGCTGCGCGTTAGCCGCATCTTGCAGATCGTTCTGGTAATGCACGTTTTTGATGTCTCCCCCCGACAGGGTTTATGATGGTCTTCATTACGACGTCTGACGCCGAGATCATCGGCCGTGCGCAGCGCAATGGGAATAGGGCGAAACGACTGGTAAAAGCCTTCTATTCGCCTTCCCAAAGCCCCGCAAAGCGGGAACAATGACTCGAACCTCTCACGCGCCATGCGCGCGACAGATTAAGTGCGCACGCAACGTCCAATGCGAAGCGGCGTTTTTATCATCACCTCGACCGGCGTGAAATCATAAAGCCGGCTAAGGGAAGCGGGGAATTATCATGGAAGTCGGTTCCATTGTCCGATCGGTACATATCGCCGTGCCGCAAGGCGCGCGCGGAATCGTCATGCGCATTCTTGGCGACATGGCGATGGTGGCGTGGTACGCCGGCGAGCCCGGCGCATCGCGGCAGCTCAACACCGAACCCTTTTTCCTCGAAGATCTGATCGATACCGGCGACCTGATACGTCCGGCCGGCGCGCAGACGCATTGAACGAGAGGCTTATCTGTTGCTCATTGTCGTTGTGTGACACGCAGGAGCGGGCTGTAGTGATGTTGTAAGGTGAGATCGGCTCGCCGGCATCGCTGCGGGTCGATGCGCGCGTCGATCCACGGCGCGCCGCAAATCAGCCCGTATTTCTAGCGATGCCCCGCACGTATTACGAGCCGTCGCCCTCGTCTTTAGCCGCGGCGCGGCGCACAATGCGGGGCATGAACGACACCATTCCCGATAATCCCCATCCTGAGGCCGGCGCCGATGGCGCCGTGCCGTTCGCGCGGCTCACGCCGAAAACCGTGCTGGACGCGATCGACGGCGTTCTCGCAACGACCGGCGTGCGGACCGACGGCCGTCTGCTGCCGCTCAACAGCTACGAAAATCGCGTGTATCAGGTCGGCGTCGAAGACGGTCCGCCCGTGGTCGCGAAGTTCTATCGTCCCGAGCGCTGGAGCGACGCGGCGATTCTCGAAGAGCACGCGTTCGTCGCCGAACTCGCCGCGCGCGAGATCCCGGCCGTGACCGCGCGCGTGCTCGATGGCCGCACACTGCATAGCTTCGACGGTTTCCGCTTCTCGGTCTTCGAGCGACGCGGCGGCCGCGCGCCGGACCTCGACCGGCGCGACACGCTCGAATGGCTCGGACGTTTCATCGGGCGCATTCATGCGATCGGACAGACCCAGGACTACGCGGAACGTCCCACGCTGAACATCGACACGTTCGGCTACGAGCCGCGCGACTTCCTGCTCGCGCATCGTTTCGTGCCCGACGACTTGCGCACCGCGTGGGAAACCGTCGTGAATCTCGCGCTCGAAGGTGTCGCGCGTGCGTTCGAGCGGGCCGGCGAGATTCGCACGTTGCGTCTGCACGGCGACTGTCATCCGAGCAACGTGTTGTGGACCGATGCGGGCCCGCATTTCGTCGATTTCGACGACAGCCGCATGGGTCCCGCGATTCAGGACCTGTGGCTGCTGTTGCCGGGCGAACGCGCGGAGGCGTCGCGCGCGCTCGCCGATCTGCTCGCCGGCTACGAGGATTTCTGCGAGTTCGAGCCGCGCGAACTGCATCTGATCGAAGCGCTGCGCACGTTGCGGCTGATTCACTATCAGGCGTGGCTCGCGCGCCGCTGGAACGATCCGGCGTTTCCGGCCGCGTTTCCATGGTTCAACACGCAGCGCTACTGGGAGGATCGCATCCTCGAGATGCGCGAGCAGATCGGCGCGATGCAGGAAGGGCCGTTGTGGCCGGTTTGACGCGTTGACGCGTTGACGCGTTGATGTTCAAGGCGCCTGCGACGCCACGTTCGACGACTCCACCAGCGTCGACCTGACGATCACCTCCGCGCGCACGTCCCGTCCGATCGCTTCGATCGCGGGACGCATGCGCGTGAAATCATCGGGCGTGCAGACGTCGCTGTCGAAATGGGTGGCGCCGTCGCGCGTCATCGTGACCACGTTGCTGAGCGGATCGAACGCGTACTCCGACGTGAAATCGACGAAGCGGTCCTGCGTGCGTTGCGCCTCCGGCATGTCGAGCACGCGGAAGTTGGCCGGCAGCTCGATGCGCGCGCGTTCGTGGATCGCGAGGTTGTGACACACGAACGGCTGCGTGCGCTTGCGTTCGCCGAGCCAGTAGCGCGTATCAGCCTCGACGCCGCCGCCGAGGCTCGTCAGGGCCGGGATCGATGCGGTCATGCCGGTCACCACAAGACTTTCCAGTGTGCCTTTCATCGTCAGCGTGAGCGGGCCGTCGGCCGCGCTGAGGTCGCTCGTCATCAGCGTCGCGGTGCCGCGCAGATTCGCGTTGCGCAGCTCGGCCTGAATCGATTCCTCTCGTTGCGCGGGCGTTTGCGTGCGCAGCCGCGCGCGGGCCTGCTCGGCGTACGGTCCGGCATCTTGCAGCCGATACGTGAAGCTCGCCGAGCCGTCAGGTTCGATCTTGATCGCGAGATCGGTGCTGCGCGACATCTGCGCGGTGGCCGGTGTTTGCGCGAGTACGCCGTCGTCGATCAACACGGTAGGACGGTCCATATCGGACGAAGGCAGAAAACCGAACTCGACGTTCGACGCGGTCGAATCCGCGTACATCTGCAAATCGGGCAGCCACGTGATCGCATGATTGATGACGCCGTAGCCGGGCACACTCGGCAGCGTGTAGATCGTGCCGCTGCTGATCAGCGCCGGCTCGTTGCGCACGCCGACCGTGTCGAGCAGCGCGCCGTAGAGCGCGACGTGGTCCTTGCAATCGCCATAGCGGTTCGCGAGGATGGCGCTCGCGCTGTGCGGCACGACGGAGCCGCGTCCGACGTAGATCGCGACATAGCGGATGTTGCGGCGCACCCAGTCGTATAGCGTTTTGGCTTTGTCGCGCGGGGTGTGATCGTGCGCGGTCAACTTTTGCGCGAGCTGGGTGATCGCGGCGTCGTGCGTGCCCGGGTCGGCTGCGGAACTGCGATAGGACGCGGCGAACGCGGCATAGCTCGGAAAGGTCGACACCATCAGCCGATCCCCGTACGACACGTATGCAATCGAGCCGCGTTCGAGCCGGTCGAAATGCGCCTTGTCGTAGCGGAATTCGTAGCGCGTGCGGCCGTCGCGCGTGATGGGCGTCACCGCGCTGAAGCCACGGGCGTCCGCGTACAGCGGCTTGTCGGCGGGCAGGTCGTAGATCAGGCGGAAGTTGCGGGTCGGCGCGAGATCGGGCGGCGTGAAGTCGCTGAATTCGCCCGGCACGATCGGCTGATGCTGCGTCTTGCGGTACGTCAGATGCACGCGCGCGCCGGGTTCGACCGCGGGGAACACGATCACCTTTTCCTGGATGTCCTGGAACATCGGCGCGTCGAAAGAGCGGACTTCCTGCACGTCGCGGATCTGCTCGGGTGCTACGTCGTGACGTTTGCCGTCGGCGGTGACCGTGTAGGCCTCGAGGATCTGCACGTCGGCCATGTTGCGGTTGAACCAGACGTATTGCTGCGCGACCCGCTCGACACCGGCTTCGTTGTTCACGCGCAGCGTCATCGAATCGAGCTTCGCATACGAGCCGTCCGCGTTGATGGTGAAGGTCTGCGTCTCGCCCTCGTTGGTATAGGGGTCGTCCAGTTTGACCGGCGCGCTCGCGCTCGCGGCATCGATGCCGGCCAGCCAGCCGGCGGTGGCAAGGACCACGAAGCAGAGTCGCATGACGGCAGGTATCCCCGGACGGCGGCGTTGACGGCATCGCCAGCTAGCGTCGTTTCGCGCCGCGCGGATGTCAAGCGGCTGGCGCGCATTGGGAGGCGACTCGAAGATTGCCCGGCGGGTATGCACTGCGCGCCCACGGCGTCACGACATTGAGCCAAACACTTAATTGTGTAATGATAATGTTTCTCAATTGAAAGGCATCGCAAGCTTTTTGTCACGCTACTCCCCTGTGACTCGCCAGCCAGCCCTTCGCGCGGATCGCCCGGATCACAAGCCGGCCGGTCCGCCTGTTCTCACTCGAATTCTTCCTACCGCTCTAGCCTGGAGTCCGTTTTGAACGCGCCTGAATCGATCGATCTGAAACCTACCGTCGCCGCGCCGGGCGTCCCCAGGCCGGGCGCCGCCGCGCAACAGGCGCCGCGGCGGCAGCGTTCGCGTCGTGCGACCCTCATCAAGTGGCTGCGCAACGTGCATGGCTGGATCGGCTTGTGGGGCGCGGTGCTCGGGCTGATGTTCGGCGTGACCGGCTTCCTGCTCAATCATCGCGCTGGTCCGCTGAAAATTTCGACGGGCGCGCCGCAGGTCGAGGAAATGCAGATCGCGGTGCCTGAGAAGCCGCTGCACTCGCCGGCAGAGATGGCGAAGTGGCTGCAACGCGAGTTGAAGATCGACGGCAAGCCGGGGCGCGCGAAGCGCGAGCCCGCGCATCCGGTCGCATGGGGCGATCACCGCACCATTCAGCCTGAGCAATGGCAGGTCGGCATCATGGGCCCGGGGCAGAGCGTGCAGGCCGAGTACTGGGTCGGCAACGGCTTCGTGACGGTGAAGCACACGCGCAACTCGTTTTTCGCGACGCTGAGCAATCTGCACAAGGGCGTGGGTCTCAGCGTCGGGTGGGTGCTGTTGATCGACACGATCGCGGGCAGCCTGATTCTGCTGTCGCTGACCGGCGTGCTGCTGTGGACCGAATTGAATAAACGCCGCGTGGTGGGCGTGGTACTGGTGAGCGGATCAGTGATCGCGGCAGTGGTTTGCGGCTTGATGTGAGCGCGGAAGGCACGCCGGGTTCCCTCCGCCTGGTTCGTTGAACGCGGCAGGCTACACGCTGCAGGCGGCGCCACCCGACGCCGCAATCTCCCGCGCAGCCTTCGCCCCTTCGACCTGCAATAGCGTCGGCAGCGACACGCCATTCTTGGCCGCCGTCACCTCCGCCAGAATCGACACCGCAATTTCAGGCGGCGTCCTGCTGCCGATATAAATGCCGACGGGCCCATGCAAACGGGCCAGTTCGGCTTCCTTCAGATCGAACTCCTTCAGGCGCTCGCGCCGCGCTTGATTGTTGCGGCGCGAGCCGAGCGCGCCGACATAAAACGCCGGCGTCTTCAATGCTTCCATCAGCGCGAGATCGTCGAGCTTCGGATCGTGCGTGAGCGCGATCACCGCGCAGCGCTCGTCGAGCTTCATGTCGATCACGGTATCGTCCGGCATCGTGCGGACGATCTTCGTGCCCGGCACGTCCCATTCCTCGGTGTATTCCTCGCGCGGATCGCAGACCGTCACCTGATAATCGAGCCCCACCGCGATGTGGCACAAGTAGCGCGACAACTGCCCGGCGCCGATCACGAGCATCCGATAGCGCGGACCGTGGATCGTCAGCAGACGCTCACCGTCGAAATGCACGCCGTCGGTCGCCTGCGCGTTGTCGAGCCGCACCGCGCCCGTCGCCATGTCGAGTTCGCGGGCGACGAGCCGGCCGTTTTCGACCGCATGACACAGCTCGGCGATGCCGCTTTGCCGTGTCAACGGTTCGAGCACGAGCTGGATCGTGCCGCCGCACGGCAGCCCGAAGCGATGCGCTTCCTCGGCCGTGATGCCGTACTTCACCGCTTCCGGATGCGTCTGCTCGATGCCCCGTTGCCGTACGCGGTCGATCAGATCGTCTTCGATGCAGCCGCCCGACACCGACCCCACCACGAGGCCGTCGTCGCGCACTGCGAGCATCGCGCCCTCGGGACGCGGCGACGAGCCCCACGTCTTCACGACCGTCACGAGGAGCGCGCGATGTCCGTCCTCCAGCCAGCGGGCGCTGGTTTTCAGAACTTCGAGATCCACGCTGTCCATGATTTCTTCCCCTTCTTTGCTTCGTCGCCGGACTCTCCGTCCGCGGCGTCGTTCGATTCCGCTTGCGCAGACGCTGACGCGGCTTCCGCCTCGGTAACCACCGAAGCGTCGCCGTCCGTTGCTTCACCAGCGCTATTCTCACCCGAGAGCTGGGCGCTGAAGCGCTTGAAAAACTCCCCGGCAATCTTGCGCGCCGCACCGTCGACGAGCCGCGAGCCGATCTGCGCGAGCTTGCCGCCGACCTGCGCGTTGGCGGTGTAGGAGAGCTTCGTCGCGGCATCGCCGTCGGCTTCGAGCGTGACCTGCGTATTGCCCTTCGCGAAGCCGGCCGCTCCACCCTGGCCTTCGAACACGATCGTGTAGGCGTTCGGTGCGTCGATGTCGGTCAGTTGCATGCGCCCCTTGAAGCGCGCCTTGACCGGGCCGACCGCCGCGCTCAGCGTGACCAGGTACGCGTTTTCGCCGTCCGGGTCGATGCTTTCGCAACCGGGGATGCACGCGCGCAGAATTTCGGTGTCGTTCAACGCGTCCCACGTTTGCTGCTGCGCGACCGGCAGCGTATGAGTTTCGCTCAATTCCATGACGTTGCTCCTGCGAGTGTCGTCGCGGCGACGGCGTGGCGAGGCGTGCGCGTCAATTGCGCGAGATCGCGGCCGAACGCTGCGAGACTGTCTAGATTATGAACCGGACGATGCGCGTCGACATACGGCAGGATCGCCTGCACGCCGCGCGCCTTGGGAGTAAAACCGCTGAACCGCAGCAGCGGATTGAGCCAGACGATGCGATGCGCGAAACGTGCGAGACGTGCCATTTCGGCATCGAGCACGTCGATCGCTTCGTGATCGAGACCGTCGGTGACGAGCAGCACCGTTGCACGACCGGTGAGCACGCGGCGCGCCCAGCGTCGGTTGAATTCGGCGAGCGCCGCGCCGATGCGCGTGCCGCCCGACCAGTCGACCACCTGATCGCTGAGCGTCGCGATCGCGACATCGGGATCGCGTTCGCGCAATGCGCGCGTCGCGTTCGTGAGCCGCGTGCCGAACAGAAACACCTGCAGACGTTCGCGCGACTGCAACAACGCGTGGCAGAAGTACAGCACCGCGCGCGAGTAGTTGCTCATCGAGCCGGAAATGTCGAGCAGCAGCACGAGCGGCGGCTTGCGCTCGACCCTCGCGCGATACTTCCACACGGTCCAGTCGCCACCGGCGCGCACCGCGTGCCGCGCGCTCGCGCGCAGGTCCGCATGGGTGCCGTGCGAGGCCGCCTTCAGGCGCCGCGTCGGTTCCATGGCGAGCGGCAGCCGCTGGCCGCGGATCAGATGACGCAGCGTGCGCCATTCGTCGGCGCCCAGTGTGTCGAAATCGCGATGACGCAGCCGCTCCTCCGCGCTGAACGTCAGCTGCGCATGCAACTCGTGCTGCTCGGTTTCCTGCGGCGCATTCAGATGCGGCGACGGCGGCATGCGTACCGCGAGCGCATCGGCGAGACGGTTGTTGCGCTTCGGCGGCGGCAGCCCGTCGCGCACTTTCGGCAGCAGCAGCGCGCGCAGCTTGCCTTCCCAATCGGGGTCGCGCCAGAACAGATCGAATGCGGCATTGAAGAGCTCGCGTTCGTCGGGCGCGGTGACGAGCAGCGCGGCAAGCGCGGCGCGCACGTCATCGCGGCGGCCGAGATCGATCCACTGCAACGCGGCGAGCGCGTCGACGGCCTGTGCGGGCGACATCGGCAAACCGGCGCCGCGCAACACGCGCACGAAATGAACGACGTTGCGCGCGAGCATGGGCGCGGACTGCTGGTTCGCGCCGTCGTGTCTGCCTATGCCGATGTCGTTCGCCATTGCCGACGACCCTCACCCGGCCAGACACTGCGCGATCTGCGCGGCATCCACGCGCGCAAGATCGTCCTGATACTTGAGCAGCACCCCGAGCGTGTTCTGCACCGATTGCGGATCGAGCTCCGTGACCGACAGCGCTTCGAGCGCGCGGCACCAGTCGATCGTTTCGGCGATGCCGGGCGCCTTGAACAGGTCCATGCCGCGCAGCCGATGCACGAAGTCGACCGCGCGCCGCTGCAATTGCGCCGACGTTTGCGGCGCGCGCGCAGCGACGATCTCGAGTTCGCGCTCGCGATCCGGATAGCCGATCCATTGATACAGACAGCGACGCTTCAACGCGTCGTGCACTTCGCGCGTGCGGTTCGACGTCATGATGACGAGCGGCGGCTGTGCGGCGCGCACGGTGCCGTATTCGGGAATCGATACCTGAAAATCCGAAAGCAGTTCGAGCAGGAAGGCCTCGAACGGTTCGTCGGCGCGGTCGATTTCGTCGATCAGCAGCACGCGTCGCGCGCCGGGATGGTTTTCGTCGGGCATCAGTGCCTGTAGAAGCGGACGCTTCAGCAGGAATTCGCCGCGATACAGCGTGTCGTTGTCGGGGCGCTCGCCGCTCGCTTCGGCGAGCCGCAGCGCCATGATCTGGCGCGGGTAGTCCCACTCATAAAGCGCGCTCGCGGTGTCGAGGCCTTCATAGCATTGCAGCCGCAGCAGCGTGGTGCCGAGCATGCCGGCCGCCGCTTTCGCGAGCTCGGTCTTGCCGACCCCCGGCTCGCCTTCGACGAACAGCGGCCGCTCCATGCGCAGCGCGAGATACAGCGCGGTCGCGAGTTCGCGGCTCGCGAAATAGCGCTGGGCGGCGAGTTGGGCGAGGGTGTCGTCGATCGAAACCGGCTGCATGATGGTCCTGAGTCTGCGCGACAGGCCATGACACGGCGCGGCGCGAGTGAAGAGCGCAATGGGCGCGAACTCGGCGTCGAATTCTGGCGCCGGCTCGCGAAAGGAACGAAGCCGGCTTGCGCGCGCCGTGATGCGCACGAACGCAAGCCGGGCCGCCTAGCGAGTATCGCTAGGCATTTGCCTTCGTGACCGCGCGCGCGGCGAGCAGCGGAATCAGATGCGCGCGATACGCGGCGCTCGCGTGCATGTCCTCATTGAGCTCGTCGGGCGACACGCTGACCGCGCGTGCCGCCTCGGGCGTGAAGTTCGCCGACAGCGCGCTTTCGAGCTCGGGCACGCGAAATACCGACGACGCCGCGCCCGTTACCGCGACTCGCACACCGCTCGCGGACTTCGCGACGAACACGCCGACCAGCGCGAAGTGCGAGGCCGGATTGCGGAATTTCTCGTACGCGGCACGCTCGGGCACCGGAAACTCGACGGCGACGATCAGCTCGTCGGGCGCGAGCGCGGTCTCGTACATGCCGACGAAGAAATCGCCCGAGGCGATGCGCCGCCGGTCCGTGACGATCGTCGCATCCAGGCCCATCGCCGCGGCCGGGTAACACGCGGCCGGATCGTTGTTCGCGAGCGAGCCGCCGATCGTGCCGAGCGCGCGCACCTGGCGATCGCCGATGTTCGAAGCCAGCTCCGCGAGAGCGGGCAACACGCGCCGCACGTCCGCGTGGTCGGCGACGTCGGCGTGACAGACGGCCGCGCCGATCGTCACTTTGTTCGCGTCGACGCTGATCGTCTTGAGCGCGGGAATGCGCGTGACGTCGATCAGCTGCGACGGTTGCGCGAGGCGCAGGCGCATCGTCGGCAGAAGGCTCTGGCCGCCGGCGAGGAACTTCGCTTCGCTGTCGGCGGTGAGGGCTGCGGCGGCCGCTTGCGGATCCGTCGCGCGTTGATACTCGAATGAATACATGTCGAATGCTCCGCTCAGGATCGTTGGGTCAGGCTTGCTTCGCCGCTTGAATCGCGGACCACACGCGATGCGGTGTGGCCGGCATCTGCAGATTGGTCACGCCAAGCGGCGCGAGCGCGTCGATGATCGCGTTGATCACGGCCGGCGGTGAGCCGATCGCGCCCGCTTCGCCGCAGCCTTTGACGCCGAGCGGGTTGTGCGTGCACGGCGTGCCCTTCGAGGTCTCGACCGTGAAGTCGGGCAGATCGGACGCATGCGGCATCGCGTAGTCCATGTACGAGCCGGACAGCAGCTGGCCGCTGTCGTTGTCGTACACGCAGCGCTCGAGCATCGCCTGGCCGATACCTTGCCCGAGCCCGCCATGCACCTGGCCTTCGACGATCATCGGATTGATCACGTTGCCGAAATCGTCGACCGCGGTGAACTTCTGGATGCGGCTCTCGCCGGTGTCCGGATCGACTTCGATCTCGCAGATGTACGCGCCCGATGGATACGTGAAGTTGGTCGGATCGTAGAACGCGCTTTCTTCGAGGCCCGGTTCGAGCACGTCGAGCGGATAGTTGTGCGGCACGTAGGCGGCGAGTGAAATTTCCGCGAACGCCTTCGTGCGGTCGGTACCCGCGACGCGGAACACGCCGTTCTTGAACTCGATGTCTTCCGCCGACGCTTCGAGCAGATGCGCGGCGATCTTCTTCGCCTTCGCTTCGATCTTGTCGAGCGCCTTCGAGATTGCCGAGCCGCCGACCGCGATCGAACGCGAGCCATACGTGCCCATGCCGAACGCGATGCGACCCGTATCGCCGTGCACGATTTCGACGCTGTCGAGCGGAATGCCGAGGCGATCTGCGACCACTTGCGCGAAGGTCGTCTCATGGCCTTGGCCATGACTGTGCGAACCCGTGAACACGGTGACCGAACCGGTCGGGTGCACGCGAATCTGGCCGACCTCGAACAGGCCCGCGCGCGCACCGAGCGCGCCCGCGATGTTCGACGGCGCGAGACCGCATGCCTCGATGTAGCACGAGTAGCCGAGGCCGCGGCGCTTGCCGTTCTTTTCCGATTCCTGCCGGCGCGCGGCGGAGCCTTCGACGTCCGCGAGCGTCAGCGCGCGCGACAGAATCGCGTTGTAGTCGCCGGTGTCATAGGTGAGGCCGACCGGGGTCGCGTACGGGAACTGCGTGATGAAGTTGCGGCGGCGAATTTCCGCGGGGTCGAGCTTCATCTCGCGCGCCGCGGCTTCGACCAGACGCTCGACGACGAACGTCGCTTCCGGCCGGCCCGCACCGCGATACGCATCGACGGGAACGGTGTTGGTGAAGACCGCCTTCACTTCGGCGTAGATCGCGGGCGTTGCATATTGGCCGGCGAGCAGCGTCGCGTACAGGATTGTCGGCACGCTCGACGCGAACGTCGACAGATATGCGCCCATGTTGGCGATCGTATGCACGCGCATCGCGAGGAACTTGCCGTCGGCGTCCATCGCGAGCTCCGCCTTGGTCACGTGATCGCGGCCGTGCGCGTCGGAGAGGAACGCCTCGGAGCGCTCGGCTGTCCATTTGACCGGCCGGCCGATCTTCTTCGATGCCCACGTGAGCGCGACGTCTTCCGCGTACAGGAAGATCTTCGAGCCGAAGCCGCCGCCGACGTCCGGCGCGATCACGCGCAGCTTCGATTCCGGCAGCGACAGCACGAACGCGGCCATCAGCAGCCGCTCGACGTGAGGATTCTGATTCGCAACGTACAGTGTGTAGCTGTCGTCCTGCGCCGAATAGCTCGCGTTGACCGCGCGCGGTTCGATCGCGTTAGGCACGAGGCGGTTGTTGACGATGTCGAGCGTGGTCACGTGCGCGGCTTTCGCGAACGCGGCGTCGGTCGCGGCCTTGTCGCCGTGGCCCCAGTTGTAGCAGACGTTGTCGGGCACTTCGTCGTGCACCGCCGCCTGACCCGGGTCGGCCGCATGCGCGGTATCGACGACGGCCGGCAGTTCTTCGTAGTCGACCTCGATCAATTCGGCCGCATCTTTGGCGGCCTTGATCGATTCGGCGATCACGAGCGCGATCTGGTCGCCCACATGCCGCGCCTTTGTATGCGCGATCACCGGATGCGGCGGCTCGTTCATCGGCTTGCCGTCGGTGCTGTGGATCAGCCAGCCGCACGGCAGTCCGCCGACCTTCTCCGCCGCGAGGTCCGCGCCGGTGAAGATCGCGACCACGCCCGGCGACTGTCTGGCCGCGCTCGTGTCGATGCTGTTGATCTTCGCGTGCGCGTGCGGCGAGCGCAGGAAGACCGCGTAGGTTTGCTGCGGCAGCACGATGTCGTCGGTGTACTGGCCTTTGCCGGTCAGGAAGCGATAGTCTTCCTTGCGTTCGACGGCGGCGCCGATCAGGCTCTGTGTATCGGGTGCGTTCATCGTCGGCTCCTCAGGCGGTTGCGCCGGTGGCATTCGCGCCGGCATTTGCGCTCGATGCTGCGGACGCCTTCATACCCGCGGCGCCTTCGAGCACGGCCTTGACGATGTTGTGATAACCGGTACAGCGGCACAGATTGCCGTCGAGCTGTTCGCGCACTTCGTCGCCGGTCAGATCGGGTTGACGCTGCACCAGCGACACCGCGCTCATCACCATGCCCGGCGTGCAGAAGCCGCATTGCAGACCGTGGCAGTGCTTGAACGCTGCCTGCATCGGATGCAGCGCGCCGTTGTGCGCGAGCCCTTCGATGGTCGTGACTTCGGCGCCATCGGCTTGCGCGGCGAGGATGTTGCAGGACTTGATCGCGCGGCCGTTTAGATGCACGGTGCAGGCGCCGCATTGCGCGGTATCACAGCCGACGTGGGTGCCGGTCAGACGGAGTTGATCGCGCAGGAACTGGACAAGCAGGGTGCCAGGGTCGACTGAGGCGCTCACGGGTGCGCCATTGACCGTCAGACTGATGCTGATCGCCATGAAGCTGTCTCCTTTGTCGACCGCGGTTAGCGCTTTAGCGCTTACCGCGGTCCCATGCGGTTTAAACGCGATTGATCGGAGCGAGCGCTTCGGCGTATCGATCCCCGCCTCCACGCTGACCACGATCCCATGCAAGATAGTTGCTGTGGGTGAGACCGGACCTGTGATTGTTGTTGCCCCTGCTTTTGCTTCGACTGCGAGTGACTGCGGTTCGCGAGGTCCGATGAGGGTGCTGCGGGTTTTACGAGTCTGCCGAAAAGTAAAGCACAAATCGCGCGGACGCGCTATGAGGGGAAGTGTGTCGGCGCGCGCGAGCGCACGTAGAGAAGATGGGGGCCACGGAACGGGACGCCGCAAAGACAAGCGCCCCGTCTGCAGGGCATGACGGGGCGCTTCGATAGATCAGCGGAAAGCGATGCCGCGCTCGCGAGCATTCAGCTCATTGGCGCGGCCTCGTCGAAAACGGCGCTTTACTTTGCCAGTTTCGAATGACGGCGCGAGTAGCCGAAATAGACGACCATGCCGATCGCGAGCCAGATCAGGAACGCGCCCCACGTGATGCCTTGCAGGTTCAGCATCAGGAACAGGCACGATGCGACCGCGAGCACCGGCACGACCGGTACGCCCGGGCAACGGAACGCGCGCGGCAGCTCGGGGTGGGTCTTGCGCAGCACGAGCACCGCGATCGACACCATCGAGAATGCCGCGAGCGTGCCGATATTGATCAGTTCAGCCAACACATTGAGCGGCACCAGCGCGCCGATCAGGCCGAAGAAGATGCCGACGAGCCACGTCGTGAAGAACGGCGTCGCGAAGCGCGGATGCACTTTCGACAGCTTCGCGGGCAGCAGGCCGTCGCGCGACATCGCGAAGATCACGCGCGTCTGACCGTAGGCCATCACGAGAATCACGGTCAGCATGCCGAGCACGGCGCCGAGGTCGATGAAGCCCGCGACCCAGTTTTGCCCCGCGAGCTGCAGCGCGTACGACACCGGGTGCGAAATGCCCATGAACTTCTCGGACGGCACGATGCCGGTGACGACCGCGGCCACGGCCACGTACAGCACCGCGCACACGCCGAGCGACGCGATGATGCCGATCGGCAGATCGCGCTTCGGGTTCTTCACCTCTTCCGCCGCCGACGACACCGAGTCGAAGCCGATGAACGCGAAGAACATCACCGCGGCCGCGCCGAACACGCCGCTCCAGCCGTGCGGCATGAACGGGTGCCAGTTGGCCGGCGCGACGTGAAACACGCCGACGCCGATCACCAGCAGAACGACCACGACCTTGATCGCCACCATGATGTTGTTGATGCGCGCGGATTCGCGCACACCGACCGACAGCAGCGTGGTGATCGCCATCATCACGAGGAAGGCGGGCAGGTTGAACAGCGTTTCCTGTCCGGGGACGGCGCCGGGGGCCGCGGTCAGCGCCATCGGCAGCGACACGCCGAAGCCCGACAGCAGCGACTGCAGATAGCCGGACCAGCCGACCGACACCGCCGAGGTCGCGAGGCCGTACTCGAGCATCAGGTCCCAGCCGATGATCCACGCGGCCAGCTCGCCGAGCGTCGCGTACGAGTACGTGTAGATCGAACCGGCGACCGGAATCGTCGATGCGAATTCGGCATAGGCGAGCGCGGCGAAGCCGCAGGCGATCGCCGCGATCACGAACGAGATCATCAGCGCGGGGCCGGCCTGCAAGGCGCCCGTGCCGGTCAGCACGAAGATGCCGGTGCCGATGATCGCGCCGACGCCGAGGAAAGTCAGGTCGAGTGCGCCGAGCGCCTTTTTCAGGCCGGCGGTCTGAGCGCTCGCCGCAAGCATGTGCTCGACGCTCTTTTTGCGAAACAGGGACATTGGCGTGGGTCTCCAGTGGTGCACGCGTGTTGCGCGCCGAATGTCGGGAAAACCCGCAATTCTAGCGGATGCGTGCCACTGGGCCGGTTCAAGGCGGCACTTCGTGGATTAGGGCGATGGGCGGAAACTCCCGCCAGGAGGGGGCTTCGGCGTGGTCTTGCGGTGCCGCGAGCGGGGCGGCAGTCAAGCTTTTACTGAATAGCCGATGGACGGGGACGGAATTTCTTCGTTTGCGCCGGTGCCGCGGTCGGGTCGGGCGACTGCGGCACAAGGCCGCAGGCACGGCAGGCGGCGCTTGCTGGCCTAGCCGGCCATCGCGGGATTCAGATCGACGAGGCGGTTGCTCATCACATAGAACGTGAGCTCGGCGTTGTTGCGCAGCTTCATCTTGTCCAGCAGCCGCGTGCGGTACACGCTGACCGTCTTCACCGACAGCGACAGCGTGGCCGCGATATCGGTGAGCCGTTTGCCCGACGCGAGCATGCACAGCGTCTGGTACTCGCGATCGGACAGCTTTTCGTGCGGCAACTGCTCGCCGTCGAACGACACGTAGTCGGCGAGCGCCTCGGCCATCTCGGGGCTCACGTACTTGCGGCCCGCGGCGACCTGCTGGATTGCGCCGATCATCTGCGCGGCGTCGACCGTCTTCGACAGATAGCCGGACGCGCCGGCCTTGAGCGCGCGCACCGCGTACTGGTCCTCGCGGTACATCGAGAACATCAGCACCGCGACGCGCGGCGCCTTGCGCTTCAGGCGCTTGAGCACCTCGACGCCATTCATGTCGGGCAGCGAGATGTCGAGCAGCACCACGTCGAAGCTGTGATGGACGACCGAGTCGAGCGCTTCGGAGCCGCTTTGCGCCTCGGCGACCTCGCGCGCGACGCCGCGATCGAGCAGCAGCTGGCGAACGCCCTGGC
Source organism: Paraburkholderia sp. EG304 (assembly GCF_046543485.1). Classification (NCBI taxonomy): domain Bacteria; kingdom Pseudomonadati; phylum Pseudomonadota; class Betaproteobacteria; order Burkholderiales; family Burkholderiaceae; genus Paraburkholderia; species Paraburkholderia sp. EG304. The sequence continues at coordinate 95,020 of NZ_JBKGUA010000021.1, forward strand.
GGACCACCGCGTGATCTTCGACGATCAGGATGCGCAGGCTCATGGTCGCGTGCTCACGATTGCAACGCGCGCCGGGCGGCGCGCGAGGCGGTGGCTGCCAACAGCGCGTGCCACGCGAAGCGGGCCTGGATCAAGGTGCCGCGCGGGGCGACGGCGCCGCTGCTGCGAGTGCCGCCGTCCTCGCCGCGACCAACCCGCGCGCGCCGCGCGCCGACCCGCAACGTGCCGTCGAATGCGGCGCAGCGCGCCTGCATGCCGGCGAGGCCGAAATGAGCGCCTGGTTCTTTCTGGCCACCGCGTTCCCGCGCGCCGCGCGGCAGGCCGATGCCGTCGTCGCTGACGATGAGCCTCAGATGACGCGTACCCGTTTCGATGCGCACATCGGCGCAACTCGCGCGTGCGTGCTTCGCGACGTTGTTCAGTGCTTCCTGCGCGACGCGGAACACGGCGAGCGCGGCATCGGCGGGCAGGCGCGCAAGGCGCGCGTCGTCGGTGCAGGCGAAGGTGGTGCGCAAGCCGGTGCGCGTGGAGAAGTCGCGCACCCAGCACTTCAGTGCGCCGGCGAGGCCCGTCTCGAACGACGGCGCGTGCAGTTGCGCGATGGCCTCGCGGCTCGCCGCGTGCACGGCGTCGAGCGAACGGTTCGCGACTGCCAGCGTGGCCGCGCATTGCGGCGGCGCGTCGGCGGGCAGCCAGGTTTCGATGCCGGCGAGCGCGAAGCGCGTCGCGGTCAGCTCGGCGCCGACGCCGTCGTGCAACTCGCGCGCGACGTGGCGGCGTACGCTTTCCTGCGCGTCGACCAGTTCGGCCGACAGCTCGCGCACCCGCGCGCGCAGCCGCTCGATCTCGCGCGCGGCGTGCGACGGCATGTCGAAGCCATCACGCTGGGCGGCCGAGGCCAGCGCAGCGTTGAACGGGACGGCAGTCGACGTATCCATGAATTTCCCTCTCAGGAAGCGGAGTGGACAGCGAAGCGGGCGCGCAGACGAAATCAGCGCCTGCGAATCACGAGGTTTCGCGTCGGACGAAACACGATGGCCCAACGTAACGAAATTTACATTCAGTAACAACTCGGGTTGACGATGTTCAGTGCATGAATTCGCCTGATCTCGCGGCGCGATGATATCCCAAAAAGATTAAAAAAGCAGTCGCACCAAGGGTTAGCGCGTGGTTTGTAGAAATTACTTGATGTTTGTCATGCGCCCGCCGTGTCAGAGGAATTCTGACAGCGAAGGTGATTTAGCGGGGGGCAATTTGTAACGGAGCAACAAAAAAGGAGCCCGGAGGCTCCTTTTGTGGAATTCGCGGCGCGTGGGCCGCGAGAGGGAATGACGGTTTAGCCGACGAAGGCCTTTTCGACCACGTAATGACCAGGCTCGTTGTTGCTGCCTTCCTTGAAACCGGCGTCTTCGAGCAGCTTGCGCGTGTCGCGCAGCATGTGCGGGCTGCCGCACAGCATGACGCGGTCGTTCTCGAGCGAGAAACCCGGCACGCCGAGGTCGGCGAACAGCTTTTCGGTTTCGATCAGCTCGGTGATGCGGCCGCGGTTCTGGAACGCTTCGCGCGTGACGGTCGGGTAGTACAGCAGCTTTTCCTGCACGAGCTCGCCGAGGTGTTCATGCGCCGGCAGGTGCTCGGTGATGTATTCCTTGTACGCGAGTTCGTCGACGAAACGGCAGGTGTGCGTGAGCACCACGCGCTCGTAGCGGTCGTAAATGTCCGGATCCTTGATGATCGACATGAACGGCGCGAGGCCCGTGCCCGTGGACAGCAGCCACAGCGTCTTGCCCGGCAGCAGGTTATCGGCCACCAGCGTGCCGACCGGCTTCTTGCCGATCAGCACTTCGTCGCCGACCTTCAGATGCTGCAGACGCGACGTGAGCGGACCATCCTGCACCTTGATGCTGAGAAATTCGAGGTGTTCTTCGTAGTTCGCACTCGCGAGGCTGTAGGCGCGCAGCAGCGGCTTGCCGTCGACCTGCAGGCCGACCATCGTGAACTGGCCGTTTTCGAAGCGGAACGACGGATCGCGCGTGCAGGTGAAGCTGAAAAGCGTATCGGTCCAGTGATGGACGCTCAGGACGGTTTGTGAATTCAGGTTGCTCATGGCTTCTTGGATAGTGCGAAAACAAAGGCGGCCAGTCGTCTGAGCCGGCCGGCACGGCAAGGGCGATGCTGCGCTGATCCGTGGTCGGGACTCCCGCGCAATCCAGCATTTTACCGTGCCCGCCGGGCGGGGCCGCAGCGCGGCGCTCGAGCGTGGTAAAGCGGGTTGCCAAACCGGGAAGCGGCGGCGCCGGCTTGCTGGCGCCGCGAAGTACGTTGGCGTGAGTGCGGCCGTGCTTCAGCGGGGTACGGCGATTCGGCGAACGCCGCGCAGGGCGGCTGCCATTGGCTGTCCGGCAGGCGTGAAAGCAACGCGCCGCGTGGGCAACAATTTCAAGATGATACCCAAACGCGGCGTGCGCTGCAGCATTGACCTTGCTAGTAAGGCTGGCAAATGGGGCGGAACCGTCCCGGCGCCATCGGGATCGCCTCGCGTTCGGCTACCGGTTGCACGGCGCGATTTGTGGGGGAATACGCCTGACGTCACCTCGTTTACGCAGGACGCGAGTCGCGCGAAGCAAGGCAGTGCGGTGGGCTGCGCGACTCGTCCTGGCGGCTGCGACCGCCCCTGCGAGTAGGAGGTGTCAAATGGAAACTTCTCGTGCGATGTCTGCATTCGGTTCATATGCAGACTTCAACGGATTGGTGATACGGGCACGTGCATCGCGCCGCTTACGTCGTGCGGTGTGTCGAGCCGGTCTGCTGGTTTTATCGTTGGGGGCGGTCGGGGCCGGGGCGCAGCAGGTGATTTTGCCGCCGCAGTCCGTGACCTCGTCGACCGTTCCGTCCAACGGGGATGTCAATCCATATGGCATGGCGTTCGTGCCGTTCGGCGTGCCGTCCTGGAGCACGCTCAAACCCGGCGATGTGGTGGTGTCGAACTTCAATGCGCAGTCGAACCTGCAGGGAACCGGCACGACGATCGTCAAGCTCGTGTCCAATAGCAATCCGGTGACCTTCTTCCAGGGAAGCAATCTCGGCCTCACGACGGCGCTCGCGGTGCTCCGAAGTGGCTTCGTGCTGGTGGGCAATGTGCCGACAACGGATGGCAAGAACGTCGTCCCACCGGGCTCGCTGCTCGTCATCAATCCGCAAGGCGGGCTCGTCACGGAACTGAAAGATAAGAAGCTGCTGGACGGCCCCTGGGATCTCACCGTGATCGACGGGGGGCAATTCGTCCGGGTCTTCGTCTCCGATGTGCTGAACGGAAAGGTCGCGCGGATCGATCTTGCGATCGGGGAGAACGGCGTTCAGATGCTGCCCAGCTCCACCATCATCGCCTCAGGCTATCTGCACCGCACCGATCCGGCGGCACTGGTGGTCGGCCCGACCGGACTGGCATACGACCCAACGCATGACGTGCTGTACGTCGCCTCGACCGGTGACAACGCGGTGTTCGCCATCTATGGCGCCGCGGGCGCGAATCACGATGGCGGCGTCGGCCGGATGATTTACCAGGACAACAAGCACCTGCACGGCCCGCTTGCGCTGGCACTCGCACCCAACGGGCATCTCGTCACCGCAAACGGCGACGCGGTCAACCCCGACCCGAATCAGCCCAGCGAAATCGTCGAGTTCACCGTCGACGGACAATTCGTCGCCCAATTGCAGGTCGATCCTTCGCCGGGCTCGGCGTTCGGCCTCGCCTTCGGCCTCGATAGCAACCGCCACCTGCAGTTCACGGCGGTGGACGACGCCACCAACACCGCGACGGTCTGGACGTTGCGCACGAACAATCAATAAGGAAACCGAGGACGACGATCGGGGACGTCCTGACGCGTCGGGGACACGTCACGGTCACACGGTTTCACGGCGGGTCTATCGGTACACAGATATGGGTCGGGGGCGGCGATTGTAGCGGCAAGCCTCAGTCAAATAAGGAAAATCTGTCCGATGGCATCGATGACGCCAATTCGCGGGTGCCGCTTGCTCACGCCGCCGCCGCCCGCCTTTTTCCACGCTGTTTCAACACGCGCGCCTGCAGCACGATCACGAGGAGCAGGAACACGCCGCGAATCACCGATTGCCAGTACGCGGATAGACTGATGAAGCCGAGCCCGTTCTCGAAGTTCAGCAGATTGAACACGAGGCCGAGCAGCAGCACGCCGGCGATCGTCATCGCGACGGAACCTTCGCCGCCGGTCAGCAGCGTGCCACCGAGCACGACCGCCGAGATCGCGAACAGCTCCCAGCCGACGCCTTCGTTTGGCTGCCCCGCGCCGAACTGCGCGGCGAGAATCACGCCCGCCATGCCGGCGAGCAGCCCGCTGACCGCATAGGCCATCACCAGCGTGCGGTCGACGTTCAGCCCCATCAGCCGCGCGGCCTCTTCGCTGCCGCCGATCGCGAGCGAGTGCCGCCCGAAGCGCGTGCTGCGCAGCGCGAGCCAGCCGGCCACCGCGGCGACCAGTGCGACCAGTCCCGGAATCGGTAATCCAAACAGGTCGCCCTGACCGAAGTTGCCGAAGTTCGAATCGGCCGCGATCGAGACCGCGTCGTTCTTGCCCAGCAACAGCGCGACGCCGTGCGCGCCGAGGCTCGTCGCGAGCGTGACGATGAACGGCAGGATCTTGAGCCGCGTGATGATGATGCCGTTCAGCACGCCGACCGCGAGGCCGGCCACGCAGCCCGCCAGCACCGCGACCCAGCCGCCGTAGACGCTCGTCAGCGCGGCGACCACGCTCGCGAGCGCTGCGACCGTGCCAACCGACAGATCGATACCGCCCGTGATGATCACGAAGGCCATGCCGATCGAGATCAGCGCGAACATCGAGTTGTAGCGCCAGAACGACGTGATGTTGTACGCCGAGCCGAAGTGGTCATAGCGCACGAGGCCAAACACGACGAGCGCCGCGAGCGCGAGCAGGATGGGTAGGTTCTTTTTCATCGCATCGGATCCGGAAAGGTTGTCAGCGCGAGCGCCGCTGTACATAAACCGCCGCGACGATGATGCCGGCCTTCACGACGAGCGCGGCCGCATCGGGAATGCCGTGCGCGAGCAGCGTATAGCGCAGCAACTGGATGATCAGCGCGCCGATCAGCGTGCCGCCGATATACGCCTTGCCACCCGTCAGCGCGGTACCGCCGACCGCGACCGCCGCGATCGCATCGAGTTCGACGCCCAGCCCCACGACGTTCGCGTCCGACGACGAATTCACCGAGATCGAGATCAGCCCCGCGAGGCCCGCGAGCGCCGCACACAGCGTGTACGCGATCATCTTGACGGCAGCGGTCGGCACGCCGCACAGATACGCGGCTTTCTCGTTGCCGCCGGTGATCAGCAGATACTGGCCGAACAGCGTCTTGCGCACGACCCACACGAATACGCCGACCAGCGCGAGCATCAGCAGCACCTGGAACGGCACGCCCGCGATCTTGCCGAGCGCGATCCATTGAAAGGCTGGCGTGTTGAACGCTTGCAGGCTGCCGTCGGTGACGACCTGCGCGATGCCGCGTCCGGCGATGAACAGCACGAGCGTCGCGACGATCGGCTGCACCGATAATCGCGTGACGAGCAGGCCGTTGAACACACCGCACAGGGCGGCCGCCAACACCGGCAGCACGAACGCGAGCGCGATGCCGAGCGGTCCCGCGATGTTGAGGAACAGCATCGGCGCGAGCGCGCCCGCAATCGCCATCGACGCGCCCACCGACAAATCGATGCCGCCGGTCGCCACGACCAGCGTCATGCCGATGCCGACGATCACGATCGTCACGACCTGCGTCATGTTCACGTTGAAGGTCTGCAGCGACCAGAAGTGCGGCGTGAAGATCAGGTTGAACAGCACCATCCCGAGCAGCACGATCACTTCGCGCTGCATCGCGAGATGGCGCCACTTCTGCACGGTGCTCGCGGACCGTGCGGGCGGCGTATCGGTCGATTGCATCATGGTGTCGGCGCCCTGCGCAGCGGCGCCCGGCGCCTCGCCGCGCAGCGGATTGGAATGCAGCTTAAGCGCCATGACGGTCGCCCTCCAGCGCGTCTTCGATGTGTGCCGATCGCGCGGCTTGCGCGAGCGCCGATTGGCCCTCGCTGCCGTAGGCGATCGCATCCATGATCGCGGTCTCGCTCATCTCGGCTCCGTTCAGTTCGGCGACCGTGCGGCCGTCGCGGATCACCACCGCACGGTCGGCGACCGCGGTCAGCTCTTCGAGCTCGGAGGCCGACAGCAGCACCGCGAGCCCCGCGTCGCGCAACTCGCGCACGATCTTCGCGACGTCGGCCTTCGCGCCGACGTCGATGCCGCGCGTCGGCTCGTCGAGCAGCAGCAGCGCGGGTTCGGCCGCAAGCCAGCGCGCGAGCAGCACTTTCTGCTGATTGCCGCCCGACAGTTCGCGGATCGGCTGATCGGCCGAGCGCAGCTTGATGCCGAGCGACGCGATGAAGCGATCGACGATCACCTGCTGCTTCTTCACGTCGACGATGCCGTTCTTCGCGAGCGTGCGCAGGCAGACCAGCGTCAGGTTGTCGCGCACCGACAGTTCGGGGACGATGCCTTCGCCCTTGCGGTCTTCGGTCAGGTACGCGAGGCCGCGCGCGATAGCGTCCTGCGGCGATTTCAGCGCGACCGTCTCGCCGTCGATCGCGAGCGAGCCTTGCGCCAGCGGATCGGCGCCGAATATCAGCCGCATCGTTTCGGTGCGGCCCGAGCCAAGCAGGCCGGCCAGACCCACCGCCTCGCCCGCGTGCACGTCGAGCGATACGCCGTTGACCTTTGGCGGCCGCCCGAGCTGCGTAGCGCCGATCAGCTGCTTGCCGCGCTTCGCGAGATTCGCTTCGCGCGCGGCCGGCTCGTCCTGCACGACCGCGGCGAGCGAGCGGCCGAGCATCGTGGTGACGAGCTGCAGCTTGTCCATCTCGGCCATCGTGCTTTGCGCGACCGTCTGGCCGTCGCGCATCACGGTCACGCGATCGCACAGCGCGTACAACTCGTCGAGCCGGTGCGACACGAAGATCACCGCGCGGCCGTCGTCGCGCAGCTTGCGCACGACGGTAAACAGCAGCTCGACTTCGCGCTCGTCGAGCGACGACGTCGACTCGTCCATGATCACCATCTTCGCGTCCGACGACACCGCGCGCGCAAGCGCCACCATCTGCTGGATCGCGGTCGAGTATCGGCCGACCGGCTTTTTCACGTCGATCTGCAAACCGAACGAATCGAGCAGCGCAGCCGCGCGCTGCTGCACCGTGCGCCAGTCGATCAGACCGAAGCGGCGCGGCTCGCGGCCCAGAAAGATGTTTTCCGCGACCGAGCGGAACGGCACCAGGTTGATCTCCTGGTAGATCGTGCTGATGCCCGCTTCGCGCGCCTGCTTCGGCGTGCGGAAATCGACCTCGCGGCCTTCGAACCGCACGCTGCCCGAGCCGCGCCGATAGGCGCCGGTCAGGATCTTGATCATTGTCGATTTGCCGGCGCCGTTCTGGCCGATCAGTGCGTGCACTTCGCCGGCTGCCACGCTCAGATTCGCGCCGCGCAACGCGGGCACGCCGCCGAAGCCGATGCCGATGTCCTGCATCTCGAGCAGCGGCGAACGGGAATGGGGGGAGGGTGGCGTCTCTTTGCCAGATTCCGTCACGGGAGTTCTCCTGATGCGGATGCTGCCGATATTGCCGACTGCGCTGTTGCTGGCGACGCGGTCAAGCCGCTCCAGCGCGCCCGGCCCATGTTACGCCCGCATAAAAGCGAAGCGACGGTCCGTCGGTCACGGGCGCGTCGCTTCGAAGCCTTCCGGCCACCCGCCCGACGAGGAGACATTCATAGAAGGCGGGTGACTTCCTGCTACAACGCCGAAGGGAGTGCCCGGGAACATACCGCCCCGGGGCACATCCCGATGCTTGCGATCAATAGCCGTACTGCATGTTCTGCTGCACGTTTTCCTTGTCGTAGAAGCGGTCGGATACCTTGACCCAGGTGGGGATTTTTTCGCCCTTCGCATAGCGCTGCGCGACGTCGCACGCGAGCGGGCCGAAGAACGGGCTCGATTGCACGCTCGCGCCGAGCTCGCCCGCCGCGATCGCGTCCATGCCGCCCTTGGTGCCATCGATCGTGACGATCTGGATGTCCTTGCCCGGCTGCTTGCCGGCCGCCTTGATCGCGGCGATCGCGCCGAGCGCCATTTCGTCGTTGTGCGCGTACACGGCGGTCACGTCCGGATGCGCCTGCAACAGCGTTTCCATCACCTTGCGGCCGGTGTCGCGCGCGAAGTCGCCGCTTTGCGACGCGATAATCGTCATGCCGGGGTTCTTCGCGATCACTTCGTCGAAGCCCTTCTTCCGATCGTTCGCGGCCGACGCACCCGTCGTGCCTTCGAGTTCGATGATCTTCGCCTTGCCGCCCGTCGCCTTGACTAGCCAGTCGGCGGCGCGGTGACCCTGATCGATGAAGTCCGAGCCGATGAACGTGATGTAGTCGCGGCCCGCCTTCGCGACCGACTGGTCGACGTTGCGGTCGACGAGGATCACCGGAATGCCGGCCTTCTTCGCCTGCAGCACGACCGGCGCGAGCGGTTTTTCTTCACGAGGCGGGAATACCAGCAGATCGACGTGCTGGGCAATCATGCTTTGAATGTCGGAGACCTGTTTGGAGTTGGAGCCGTTGGCGTCGGTCATCACGACCTGCCAGCCGCACTTCGCGGCGATGTCCTTGAAGCTCCTGGTTTCCGCGAGACGCCACGGGTTGTTGCTTTCGGTCTGCGCGAAGCCGACCTTCAACGGGGTCTTGGTCGCGAGCTTCGGCAACGCGTCGTCGGCATGCGCGGCCACCGCGCCGACACCGATTGCCAGAGCCAGCAGCGAAGCTGCGAGCGGACGAATCTGCTGCTTGCGCGCGTGCATGCGCGACTGCGTAATGAGCGACGCCATGTCTTCCTCCAGTAACCGGTGGACGGTGTATTTTTTGTGCTGCTCGGGATTGTCTTTGCCCAGCCGGGGACCCGGCGCTGTTTCAATGGCGAGGATGCGGTTGGCTATGACCCACCGGTGCGCGTTCTTCCCGACCCGACGTGCCGATTATTCCACTCGGAATTATTATCGGTCAATCACTAATAATATTAATTGTCGCCGGTTTCGCCTCGGTAATTACCCTGACCGAGGCGCGTTCGACCAGTGGTCCGTCGAGCTTCACCGTGCGATGGCGCACCGGTGCGCCGGCCGCGCGGTTGTGCTCTTCCTGCAGCAGCGTCTCGACGGCCCAGCGGCCGAGTTCGTAGTTGGGCAGCACCACCGTCGACAGCGGCGGGTGTGTGTGACGCGCGATTTCCTGGTCGTCGTAGCCGAGCACCGACACGTCCTCGGGCACGCGCAAGCCGAGTTGCTTGAGCGCCTCGATCGCGCCGATCGCGGTCAGGTCGTTCGCGCAGAAGATCGCGGTGGGTGGATTGGCTTCGCGCATCAGCGACAGCGTTAGCTCGAAGCCGAGGCCCGAGCTCCAGTCGCCGTCGCGCACCAACTCGGGCGCGAACGGCAGATCGGCGGTCGCGAGCGCGGTGCGGTAGCCCTTCAGCCGGTCTTTCGCGGCGTCCTGCCACGGCTCGCCGTTGATGTAGCCGATGCGCCGGTGGCCGGCTTGCAGCAGATACTCGGTCGCCAGATGGCCGCCCGCGACCTCGGCCGGCACCACCGACGAAAACGTGGTGTCGCCGGTGTAGCAGTTCAGCAGCACGGTCGGCACCTGCGACAGCGCGGCCGGCGGCGCGACCTTGCGCGTGTAGACGGTCGCGTAGATCACGCCGAATACGTGCGGATTGGTGAGAACAGTATCGAGTACCTGCTTTTCGATGTCGGCGTTGCCGTGCGTCGAGTAGACCGCGAGCATCTTGCCGCTCGCGTATGCAGCGTCGCGCGCGCCGTCGATGTTGACGACAGGATGAGGGCTCGTCGAGATTTCGTCGGCCAGATAGACGATCAGATTGCGCTCGTCGCTCGATGCCGCGACCGGTTCGCGCAGCGACAGCCGGTAGCCGAGGTCGTGCGCGGCTTTCAGCACCTTATTGCGGGTTGTTTCGGAGAATTTCGCGCCGGCCGCGTTGTTGAGCACGAGCGAGACGGTGGATTGCGACACGCCGGTGAGCTTGGCAATGTCGGTCATGGTGGGACGGCGTTGAGTCGATTTTTTCATTGTGCGGGCCGCGTTGAGGCGGCGCTGAAGCAGGGGAATGCCAGCGGCATCATGCTGCTGACGGTACCACTAATAATATGCGCGCGGCAACGCGCGCTAACCCGCCATTTGGGAATTGAGCTTACGCTCCGTTACGGCCATCTTTGAGCGACGTTATTACTAATAATATTGACCATTGGTGCGGTGTCGTGCGATTCTCGCTCGGGGCGACTGCCGTAGTGCGCCGGCCGCGGGGTGCGCGGCACATCAAAGGAGATATGAATGCACGTTTCTGTTGCCGCTTTCCGCTCGCGGTTTCGCCTCGTCTGACTATGCGCGACGTTTCCCTGAATCCTGCCCCGCCGCGCGAGGCATATGCCGTGACCCGATCGGCGGCGCAGCTGTCGTGGCTCGACGATCCCGCGATTGTCGCGCGCCTCGTTACATTGTCCGCCGGCGCATTGCGCGCGGTGCTCGCGCCGGACATTGGCGGCGCGCTCGCGGCGTTCTACGAGGTCACGCCGGAAGGTGCGTTGCACTGGCTGCGGCCGGCGCTGCCGGAAGCGTTCGAAGCGCGCGATTCGCTGCGCATGGCGAGCTTCCCGCTGTTCCCATACTGCAACCGGATTCGCGATTCGCGCTTCGCGTTCGACGGCGCGACGATCGATCTCGGCGGCAACGATCCGCATTTTGCCCACGCGCTGCATGGCAACGCGTGGCGTCGTCCGTGGCGCGTCGGCGCGCGCAGTGAAAGCGCGGTGGACTTGCACTTCGAGCACGAGCCCGATGCGAGCGTGACCGGCGACTGGCCGTTTCGCTATCGCGCGCGGCAGCGTATCGAGTTGCGCGGCGGCGCGCTCCACATCACGATGTCCGGGCGGAATCTCGCCGATCGGCCGATGCCGTTCGGCATGGGCCATCACCCGTACTATCCGCGCACCGCGGCGACGCGCATCCATGCCGACGTGCAGGCGATGTGGCACGCCGACACCGATGTGCTGCCGACGCACCTCGGCCCGCATCCGGCCGTCGACGCGCTGCGCGCGGGCATGTCGCCCGACGCGTTCGCTCTCGACAACAACTTTTCGAACTGGTCGCGCGTGGCGACGATCGCGTGGCCCGACGAGCGCCGCAAGCTGACGATGCGTGCCGACGCGCCGTTCGATCACCTGGTCGTGTTCGCGCCGGCCAACGATCCGCAGCTATGCGTGGAGCCGGTCACGAATACGACCGATTGCTTCAATGCGGTTGGTACACAAGAGCACGTCGGCGGCTGCGTGTTGCAGCCGGGGGAAGAGATCGAAGCGGCGTTGAGCTGGACACCGCATCGCGAGTGATGGGGGCACGCGCTTTCCGTCGGCGGAAGCGCAATGACCGAAAACGTTTACTCCAGCCGCAACTTCGCCATATACGGCAAATGATCCGACAGCCACGCGGTCTCCTGCGTCGGCTGGATCCATTCGACCGGCTGCATGCCGCGCACGAACATCTTGTCGAGCGACAGCGCCGGCGAGAACGCCGGGAACGTGCGCGCCGGTTCGCCAAGCAGCGTCGCGACTTCCTGCAAGCCGTGCTCGCGAAAGAGCGGCACCGAGTCGTTGCGCCAATCGTTGAAGTCGCCGGCCAGCACGAGCGGACCGTCCGGGGCTTCCTTCGCGATCCAGTGCGCGATCCAGTTCATCTGCCGCAAGCGAGCCGGACGCGTCAGCGCGAGATGCGCGCACAGCAGCGTGACGAGCCGCCCGCCGAACGTCGCACGCGCGACCAGCAGGCCGCGCTTCTCGAAGCGATGCGCGGAAATGTCCCAGCGGCCGCCGAGATCCAGCGGATGCGGCGAAAGAATTGCATTGCCGTGCCGCCACGAAGGCTTGAACACGTTCGGGCCGAGCGCGACTTCGAGTTCGAGCGCGCGCGCGATTTCGGTTGCCTGACAGTGCCAGACGTCGGTCAGTGGATCGTCCATCGGTGCGCCGAAACTGCTTGCCAATACCGGCGACGGCATGCGCCGCGCCATCGCTTCCTGCAGGAAGTACGCGTCCGCGTGAGTCGATTGAACCCAGCGCTGCATCGCCTGCCAGGCCTGAAAACCGAGCGGGGTGCGGCCCTTGTGAAGGTTCCAGCTCACAGCGACGAAATCGTTTGGCGCGAGGCTCTCGCGGATCAATTCTTCTGGGTTTCGCATGCCGCGTTATCCACGTGTTCTGTTTGAGCGCGCTGGTCAGGCGCGCGGTTCCTGTCAGTTTGGATTGTTGCCGCCAGTCGCGGCGCCATTGCCGCTCGTGCCGCCATTCGTACCGTTGGCATTCGCACCGTTGCTCACGACGCTTGCGCGCACGCGGTACACGAGGTTCGGATTGCGATCGACGATCGTCCAGCTCGCCCATTGATCCGGCGGAACAACGAGACCGGGATGGCTCGCGCTCACCTGGCGCGGCTGCGGCGGCAGCTTGCAGCCGATGTCGGTGCGCGCCGCGCTGTTGTCCTCGAGCGTTTCCTGCGTGTCGATCGAAAACATCACGCCCTCGGGATCGACGCGCAGCGGCGACACCGTGATCGTGCGCGACAGATCGATGCTGCCGGCCGGCTGGTCCTTGCAGCCGACATTGTGTTGCACGACCTGGTGATGCGTATCCGTGCGCGCCTGGCCGACGGTAGTGGTGCCGTCGAACGAATCGATCTGCTGGCCATCTTTCACTACCTGCAATTGCCATTGCACGACCTGCTGCGCCGGCCGTTGTTGCGCGTGGGCGAGCAACGAAGCGCCAAGCAGCATGGCCACGATACTGGTTTTCCACATAAAAGGTTCTCCGCTCACGCGTCGGTTGCGGGGTTGCCTTGCCTCTCGCCGCAGCAGGTCAGAGAGCAATCTTACCCCCGATGGCCGCAACGATTTCTGACACGGTCGACGAGGGCCGGTTCAGCAACAATCCATTCCAGATAAGGCGCGGAATGCCAGCGATGGTTAGCAGCAGAGCCGCGCGACTGCTGGCTTGCACGCGTTTGTGTCCTCGCTACACTGGACTGGAATCGGCGCTCACAAGGCGCCGCCGCTGCAGGATCAGCCAGACGGGGTGAGCGATGACGACAGCAATGGTCAAACAGGAAATCGCCGTGGCCTCGTTCAGCCGGGTGTATGACCTCGATGAGGTCGAAAGCGCGCTGAACGGTCTCGGCGAGGGCGCGAACGAGGCGCTGCGCGCCACCTACGAAAAGATGCTGAAAACCGGCAATCTGCGCTTCTGCGTGAAACCGAACCGGATGCCATCGATCGACGATCTGATCGATGCGCTGCCCAATTTTTCCTCACCGCTCGACGACATTCGCAAGCAGGTCGCGCTGTGCCTCGAAACCGAGGATCGGCTCGAACTGATGCCGATCCTGCTGCTTGGCGAACCCGGCATCGGCAAGACGCATTTCGCGAAGCAGTTGGCGCGCCTGCTCGGCACCGCGTACCACTACGTCGCGATGAGTTCGCTGACGGCGGGCTGGATTTTGTCGGGCGCGTCGTCGCAATGGAAGAACGCGAAGCCGGGCAAGGTGTTCGATGCGCTCGTGAACGGCAGTTATGCGAACCCGGTGATCGCCGTCGACGAGATCGACAAGGCGACCGGCGATTCGCAATACGACCCGCTCGGTGCGCTCTACGCGCTACTCGAACACGACACCGCCCAGAGCTTCGTCGACGAGTTCGCCGAGATTCCGATCAACGCGGGCAACGTGATCTGGATCGCGACCGCCAACGACGAACGCGCGATTCCCGAGCCGCTCCTGAACCGCATGAACGTCTACGAGATCCCGCCGCCGGACCACGCCGGCGCGCGACGCATCGCGCAGTCGATCTACGACGAAATCCGCGGCGCGCACAACTGGGGCCTGCGCTTTCCTGAGACGCTCGGCGACGCGACGCTCGATGCGCTCAAGCGGGCATCGCCGCGCGAGATGCGCCGCGCGATCCTGAACGGCTTCGGCGCGGCGCGCATCGCGGGACGCGACCGGATCGAACCCGCCGATATCCGGCTCGGCTACGGAAACCGGCGAAAACCGATCGGATTTTGACGTTTTCGGCCGGTTTTTTGCACCAAACTCCCGCTTTTCGTCATTCGGGTGGCTGTCGCGGCAATTCGTACAATGTGTGTGGTGAATGCAACGGCAATTGTTGCTGTTTTCGACGTGGATCGTCGGATCAAGCCAGTTTGGGCCGCCATCACCTGGTCGATGCGCACGAGCGTTTGTCAGTTCTGTCTGTACCGAGTCGTACAATTTTCCGTGGGGGTGATAAAAAGACATAAGCAGACCCAGCGGACAGATACGTTCGACAATGAACGGAACGCGGCGGCGAGGTGCCGTTCCTGTCTTCCTTCCATCGGCTGAACGAGGCAGCGCGCGGCGCGATGCGCCGCGTCAACGGATATGGATCAAATCGAATGTGTAGTGATCGGTGCCGGCGTGATCGGCCTCGCGACGGCGCGCGCTCTCTCGGCGCGCGCTCTCTCGGCGCGCGGGCGCGAAGTGATCGTGCTGGAGGCCGCCGACGCGATCGGCGTGGGCACGAGTTCACGCAACAGCGAAGTGATTCACGCGGGCATCTACTATCCGCGCGGATCGCTGAAGGCGACGCTGTGCGTGCGCGGCCGCGAAATGCTGTATGACTACTGCGCCGAGCGCCACGTGCCGCATTCGCGCTGCGGCAAGCTGCTCGTCGCGACGTCGCGCAACCAGATTCCGCAGCTCGAAAGCATCATGGCCAAAGGGCGCGACAACGGCGTGCTCGACCTGATGCGCATCACCGGCGATCAGGCGCAGGCGCTCGAACCGGCGCTCGAATGCGTGGAGGCGGTGTTTTCGCCGCAGACGGGGATCGTCGATAGTCATCAGTACATGCTCGCGCTGCAAGGCGATGCCGAGCGCGACGGCGCCGTGTACGCGTTTCATGCGCCGGTCGAGGCGATCGAGGCTCACAACGGCCGCTTCACGATCGCGGTCGGCGGTGCGGCGCCGACCACGATCAGCGCCGCCTGCGTGATCAACAGCGCGGGTCTGCATGCGAACGCGCTCGCGCGCAAGATTCGCGGGCTCGACCCGCGCCACGTGCCGCCGCTTTACTTCGCGCGCGGCAATTACTTCAGCATCTCGGGGCGCGCGCCGTTCAGCCGCCTGATTTATCCGATGCCGAACGAGGCCGGCCTCGGCGTGCATCTGACGCTCGATCTCGGCGGCCAGGCGCGTTTCGGTCCCGACGTCGAGTGGGTCGACGCGATCAATTACGACGTCGATCCACGTCGCGCGGAGTCGTTTTATGCGGCGATTCGCGCGTACTGGCCGGCCTTGCCCGATAACGCATTGCAGCCGGCTTACGCGGGGATTCGTCCGAAGCTTTCAGGTCCTGGTGAACCCGCCGCCGATTTCGTGATTCAGGGGCCGGCCGCGCATGGCGTGCGCGGGCTCGTCAATCTGTTCGGCATCGAGTCGCCGGGTCTGACGGCATCGCTGGCGATCGCGCAGCGGGTCTGCGAGTTGGCGGGGCGCGCGTAAAGCCGCGGTTACACCGTACCGAACTGCTTATCTCCAGCATTTGGAATATCACCGGAGACGGCTTCGTTGCTATCCTTGGCGAACGCTGTCATCAGAACGGCGTTGATTCCAATATAAATGGAGTGAGTCCCCATGAGATCTTCCCGTCGTACGTTTTTGATCACCAGCATCGGTGTGGCATCGACACTCGCACTGTCGCGCCAGGCGTTCGCCGACGCGCCGAAAGTCTCCGAAACCGATCCGACCGCGCAGGCGCTTGGCTACAAGGCGGACGCGAGCAAGGTCGACAAGGCGAAATTCGCCAAATTCCAGCCGGGCCAGCAATGCAGCAACTGCAGCTTCTTCCAGGGCAAGGCGGGCGATGCCTACGGCGGCTGCCCGATGTTCGCGGGCAAACAGGTCGCGGCCACGGGCTGGTGCAGCGCCTATAACAAGAAGACCTGATCGAGCCTGTGTTCGATGTGCTCGCAGGCTTTGCGCGGGATGCGCGGCGACATTGCTGCGCATCCCGCGACTGCGTGCATCGTGGCGTTTTGCGCCGCATGCGGATTGCAGCGCGCCGCTGGATATTTTAGCGGCGCGCTTTCATCAATGGCGGGCGCCTGTCGAACCACGGCCGTGCCGCCTCGAGTTGCGCGGCGAGTCTGAACAGCGTCGCTTCGCCGCCGACACGCGCGGCGAACTGCACACCGATCGGCAGCCCGCGCGCGTTCCAGTACAAGGGCACCGACATCGCCGGCTGGCCACTCAGGTTGAACAGCTCCGTGCAGCCGGCCCACGCGAATGCCTTGTTCGACGCTTCGAACAGCAGTTTCTTCATCAATCGTTCCAGCGGCATCGTGGTGACCGCGCGCATCTGCATGCGCTCGACCGAGCTCGGCCGCATCTCGCCGATCTTGATCGGCGCGGACGCGAGCGTCGCGCACAACAGCACGTCGTAGCGGTTCAGCAGATCGGTCAGACGCGCAGTGATGCGCCGCTGTTCTTCGAGCGCGGCCGGCAAACCCTGTTCGCCGATCTTGCGGCCGACATGCGCCATCGCCCACGTCGAAATTTCGAACTCGGCGCGCGCCGGCTTGTGCCCTGTGATGCGCTCCGCGTTCAGCACGAGGTCTTCGGCGGTCACCGACCACAGCGTCAGGAACGCGTGACGGACCGCCGCGAAATCGACGCCGAGCGTCACCGGCTCCAGACGATGGCCGAGTGAGCTCGCGAGTTTCGCGGCGTCGTCGAGCGCGGCGCGGGCATCGGCCGATAACGACGGCGCGAGCATCGGCTCGGTCACGTAGGCGATCGTCAGGGGCTTGCATGGCTCGCGGGTCGCGCCGAGAAAGGTGCCGGGGGCGCCGGCCGGCCGTTCGGCGTTGCCCGCCAGCAGGTCGAGCAGCAATGCGCTGTCGCGCACGCTGCGCGATACGGCGTGATCGATGCCGAGTTCGCCGGCACTGGCCTGCGCCGCGCGCGGCACGCGACCGCGAGACGGCTTCAGACCGAACAGTCCGCAGCATGACGCCGGAATCCGGATCGAGCCGCCGCCGTCCGACGCATGCGCGAGCGGCACCGCGCCGGCGGCGACCGCCGCCGCGGCGCCGCCGCTGGAACCGCCCGGCGTGTGATCGAGATTCCACGGATTGCGGCACGCGCCGAATAGTTCGGGCTCCGTATAAGGCATCTGGCCGAGCTCTGAGGTGCTGGTCTTCGCGAAGATGTTCAGACCCGCCGCTTTCGCGAGCGCGACGACCGGCGCGTCCTGCGTCGGAATGAAGTGGCGGTAGTGTCGGCTGCCCATGGCCATGCGCAGCCCCGCCACGGGCGCGCCGAGATCCTTGATCAGGAACGGCACGCCGGCGAGCGCCGCGTGAGCGGAGGAGTTCTCCGTTCCGTTCACACCGTCGACGCTTTTCGCGCGATTTGCGTCGTCGCGCGACGCGCGCTGGCGGGCCGCATCGTAGTCCTTCAGGACGACTGCGTTGATGGCCGGATTGACGGCCTCGGTGCGCGAGATCGCAACGTCGATCAGTTCGCGCGCGCTAACCTGGCGTGTGCGCACGAGTTCGGCGAGGCCGATGGCGTCATGAGCGAGATAGTCTGATAGCACGTCGGTTGAGCCCTCGCGGTCGGTTGGCATGCTGCGTCGAATTTGCGGCCGGCCATGCACGCGCGACAGCGTCGTTTCGCTCGATTTCGCGTTGCTCCGCCCGGGCGTCGCGCATGTGAAAAGACGGCGTGTCGGCTGACACGCCGTCTTCCACAGAGTACCTGAGTTGAGCGCCGACGTGACTGATGTGAATTCGGATGCTCACTCTATATGCGTGAGCTCCGCGAATTACATCCGCTCGCCGAGGAACGTCAGCGTGCGGCCATGCGCCAATGCCGACGCGTGCTGGTTGTAGGACGCACGATCGGAGCAGTTGAAGCCGTGATCCGCGTTCGGGTAGATGTTGAATTGCACGTCGGCGCGACCCGCGAAGCGCTCCTGAATCTGGCCGATGTCCGACGGCAGAATATGCGCGTCGAGCTCGCCGTAGTGGAACTGCATCGGCACTTTGACGTTCGCGGCCTTGTCGAGATGGTTGTGGATGCCGCCGCCGTAGTAGGCGACAGCGGCGTCGACCGAACCGGCCGCCGCGGCGAGATAGGCGAGACGGCCGCCGAAGCAGTAGCCGATCGCCGCGACCTTGCCGGTCACTTCCGGCAGCGCACGCAAGGCGGCCGCGGCGGCGCCGATGTCGGCGACCGCGTCGTCGACTTTGGTCTTCTGCATCAGTTCGATGCCCTTTTCGCGATCCTTGCCCTCATACGTCAACTCGACGCGCGGCTGCACGCGCCAGAACACGTCTGGGGCGAGCGCGACATAGCCGTCCTGCGCGTACTGATCGGCGACCGAGCGAATATGGCTGTTCACGCCGAAGATTTCCTGAATGATGATGACGGCCGGCCCCTTGCCGCCCTTCGGCAGCGCGAGGTAGCCGCCGAAAGTGTCGTTGCCGGCCGGGATGTCGATCCATCGGGAAGTCGTGCTCATGTTGTTCTCCATTGACTCGCGCGAACGCCGCGCGAGGTCGGTGTGTACGAAACGCTCAAGGCCACGCGGCCCTGCAACGGGCGATTAGTTTGCCATCAAAAGAACCGGCTTGCAGCGAGGCGGGACGGGGACTTCACGGCCGATGCGGCAGCCGCTCGCGCACTATGCGCCTGACTTTCGCGCACAGCTGGAGGCACTGATCGAATTGCGTGGGGCGGTCGCCGGCTTTACGTTCGGGCCGTTATCGGCGGCTGACGTCGAGCGTTTGCATGAAAGCGGCAGCCATGTAGTTGGGACTGCGACGCATGTGCCGAAGGTGTCGCGTGGCGCGATGCGGGCGCCGATGCCGTCGCCCGCGCAGGGCGCAGAGGCAGGCGCGCATCGCGGCACGTTCATCGGCGTATTCGAAGATGCGCTGGTCGGCATGATGGCGCTCGTGCCGCAACTGGTCGACGCGACCGGGCTGCCGGTGCTCGCGGCCGGCGGCATTATGGACGGTCGCGGCATCGTCGCGGCACGCGCGCTCGGCGCGCAAACCGCGATGATGGGCATCGCATTTCTGACCACCCGCGAGAACGCGATCGCCGAGGTATGGAAAACCCGCGTGCGCGGCATGTCCGATACGCCGACCACGGTGACGCGCGCGATCACGGGCCGTCACGCGCGCGGCATCCGCAATCCGTTGATGCAACGTTTGCGCGAATCGGCGGAAAGCACCACGCCGTATCCGGTGCAAAACGCGTTGACGCAGGCGCAGCGGCAAAGCGCGGCGCGCCGAAGCAATCGGCGCGACCGAACTGATGACGCAGCTCGAGCGGGAATGGCGAGCGCCCTCCGCGCGAATCGCCGAGTTCATGCGTTGATTGCGTGGCCGATTTAAGGCTGATTTAAGTTTTTTACCGCTGTCACATTCCTGTGCTGCACGCCACATTTTTGAGTTGAAAAACCCTTCGAATCTTATGTGACAGAACCCGGAAAAAGACTAAATCCGCGCCTGCGGAGAAACTTCCCAATTAGCGGAAACCCGCATGGGCTGGGGCTTTTCGGCTCGCTCACCCAGGCCGCGAGCGGCTCGCGTACGAACTGCGCTATTAGTGTAGTTCCCACTTTCTCAAAAAATTCCCGCAAATTAATTTGTTGGCCTACACTTGCGCGCAAGTACGGTTTGCCAACTGTCACAAACAGTCCGGTAAACGTACTGGCCAAGTGCATGAACGATGCAACCGGCGTGGTCGTCCACGGGACTGAGCGACACGTGTAGGGGAAGCGGGGCACAGGGCGATTACGTTGTTTTGACCGAAACTGGAGACTTACATGAGCATCAAAATTCAAAAGCTGTTGCCGATCAGCGCTGCCGCTCTGCTGTTCGCGACGTTGGCAACATCGGCCGCGGCCGACACGGTCATCAAGATCGGTCACGTTGCGCCGTTGACTGGCGGTATCGCTCACCTGGGTAAGGACAACGAGAACGGCGCGCGCCTGGCCGTTGAGGAAATCAACGCGAAGGGTCTGACGATCGGCGGCCAGAAGGTCACGCTGCAACTCGACGCGCAAGACGACGCGGCTGACCCCCGCACGGCTACGCAGGTTGCGCAGAAGCTCGTCGACGACAAGGTCGTCGCCGTGGTCGGCCACCTGAACTCGGGCACCTCGATCCCGGCATCGAAGATCTATAGCGATTCGGGCATCGTGCAGATCTCGCCGTCGGCAACGAACCCGGCCTACACGCAGCAAGGCTTCAAGACGACCTACCGCGTCGTCGCGACCGATGCTCAGCAAGGCCCGGCACTCGCGAACTACGCGGCCAAGGGCATGAAGGTGAAGAGCGTCGCGATCGTCGACGACTCGACCGCTTACGGCCAGGGTCTGGCGAACGAGTTCGAGAAGACGGCGAAGGCGCTCGGTCTGAACGTCGTGTCGCACGACGCGACGAACGACAAGGCCGTCGACTTCCGCGCGATTCTGACGAAGATCAAGGGTGAAAATCCCGACGCGATCATGTACGGCGGCATGGACGCAACCGGTGGCCCGTTCGCCAAGCAGGCGAAGCAGCTCGGCCTGCGCGCGAAGGTGCTGGCAGGTGACGGCGTGTGTACCGACAAGCTGTCGGACCTGGCCGGCGACGCAACCGACAACATCGTCTGCTCGGAAGCCGGCATGGCGCTCGAAAAGATGGCGGGCGGCAAGGCGTTCGAAACGAAGTACGAGAAGCGCTTCGGCCAGCCGATCCAGATTTACGCGCCGTTCACGTATGACGCGGTGTACATCATCGTCGACGCGATGAAGCGCGCCAACTCGACCGATCCGGCGAAGATCCTGGCAGCGATGCCGGCGACCGACTACAAGGGCGTGATCGGCGAAACGACGTTCGACTCGAAGGGCGACCTGCAGCACGGCGTGATCTCGCTGTACAACTACAAGCAAGGCAAGAAGACGCTGCTCGACGTCGTCAAGATGTAAATTCGGTGTGATCGAAGGCGGCGTTTGCGCCGCACTTCGATTCGCTGCTTGAGAGGCACGTGGGCCGCGAGGCTTGCGTGCCTTTTCATTTGTTCACCGCGCCTGTCAGATCTTCAAACGCCGCAGCACCTTCGGCCCGGCGAAGGCGATCATCGCGGCGCACACCGCGACGACCGACAGCCCGATCGTCAGATTGGTCACCTGCGCGACGGCGCCGATGATCACCGGTCCGAGCAGCAAGCCGAAATAGGCCAGTCCCGCGACGTGCGCGAGCCCCTCGGCCGCGTGGATACCCTTCACGCTCGCCGCCGCCGCGAACAGCACCGGCATCATGTTCGCGAGGCCCAGGCCGATCAGCGCAAAGCCGGCGAGCGCGGCCACCGGATTCGGTAGCAGCAGCGCGTCGACCATCCCGGCGCAGGCGAGCGTCGCGCTGATCATCACGAGCTGCGGTGCGCCGAAGCGGGCGCGCACCGCGTCGCCGGCAAAACGGGCGGCCGCCATGCCGCCGGAGAACGCCGCGTAGGCGGCGCTGGCGAGCGCTGGCGTCGAGAGCACGACATCGCGCATATAGACCGTGGCCCAGTCGTACATCGCGCCTTCGGCAATCAGTGCGACCAGCGCCATCGTGCCGAGCGCCCATAGCGCCGGCGAGCGCCAGCGGCTCGCACGCGGCGTCGCGGCATCGGGATGCTCGGCGTGCGGCACGTGCGGCAGCACCGACGGGCATGCGAGCACCAGCACGAGCGCGCTGGCCGCCGCGGCGAGCGCGAGATGCAGCGCCGGCGCCATGCCGCGAGACAGCAGCGCCCCGCCGACCGCCGCGCCGAACATGCCGCCAAGGCTGAACATCCCGTGCAGCGACGACATGATCGGTTTGCCGAGCGCCTTTTCGACGGCGCTCGCTTCGGCGTTCATAGCGACGTCGAGCGTGGCCATGCCGGCGCCGAAGATGGCCAGCACGACCAGCAGAATCCAGTACGCCGGCACGACCAGAATCAGCGCCGCGCAGGCGGCCATCGCGAGTCCGCCGGCCAGGCAGGCGCGGCGCGTGCCGACCCGCGCGATCCACGACGCGTTGGTCACCATCGCGCCGATCGATCCGCCCGCCACCGCGAACAACGCGAACGACAGCATCGCCGGATCCAGATGGAAGCGGTCGCGCACCGTCGGCACGTGCACGCCCCACGACGCGTACGTCATGCCGGCGATGAAAAACAGCGCCATCGTGGCGATCCGTGCGCGTTGGCGTGCAGTGACGGACAGGTCGCGATGGGCGGCCGGGAGGACGGCGAATTCGGAGGCGTGGTGATCGGGCACGGAGGTCTCGGGGCGGAGGGCGCGAGAAAGCGCATTGAAAGCGGATCTCCGATTTTATCGAAGCGTGGTGGCTAACGCTTGGAGCCGTGGGATCGGGCGCATACGATTGATGGGCAGTGGATGCAACGAAGCGGGATTGCTGGATGTCATGCTTTGGTGCGCCGCAGTTGTCTTTGCAATGCTGCGCGTGACGGCTTTTGCGCCGCTCACCGCTGTCCGTTCGTTTTTTCTTTCACCGAGGAACGCTCAGTTGAACATTCCCGCTCACGCTCCGCTGCATCTGCTGCACACGGCCGCGGTCGGCACGCTCGCCACGCACGCTCGCCAGCCCGAGGGCTTTCCGTATCCGTCGGTGCTGCCGTTCGCGCCGGACGCGCAGCATCGTCCGACGATCCTCGTGAGCCGGCTCGCGGAGCACACGCACAATCTCCACGCCGATCCGCGCGCCGGTTTCCTCGCCGTCGACGCACCCGATGGCGACGTGCTGGGCGGCCAGCGCGTGACGCTGCTCGGCCGTTTCGAGCCGGTCGACTCGAGCCCGGAACTGTTGCGGCGCTACCTGCGCTATCACCCGGACGCGGAGCGCTATCTGGCGTTGGGCGATTTCACCTTCTGGATCATGGAGATCGAGCGGCTGCGCTATATCGGCGGCTTCGGCGCGATGGGCTGGCTCGACGGCGCGGAACTCGATCCGCTGCCACCGCTTGCCGCCAGCGAGGAGGACGCGCTGATCGCGGAGTTCGGCCGCCGGCTCAGTGGCGCGGGCGACATCGAATTGCTGGGCGTCGATCGTTATGGCGCCGATCTGAAACGCAACGGCGTGCGCCGCCGTTTCGCATTCGATGACGCGCGGTCCGATTCCGGGACATTGCGTGCGGCGCTCGAAGTCTGCATCGAGCGGCATGCGAATTAAGCATTTATCGTTTATCGAAAAACAAGCCTGCGCCAGTCGCGAGGGAGGGACACTTGTATCAAAAGGCGTGCTTATTCCAGTCAAAGCTTTCATGCCGTGAAATGTTTCATGTGCAATGGGCGCCTCGGGTCTCATTTTCTGATAGTTGAATCGGATCAATATGCGAATCGGCGGGATTTTTTCAGCGGCGTGCGAAATCAGCGATTTGAAAGGCCGTAGTCCGACCCAGAAGCGGCGCAGGAAACTTTTTGAAACGAATTTAAATTAATTTTTTCCAGGCGCTTATCCAGCCTTTCTATTTTGTGTTAATCTCGTCATCAAATTCCGAGGCATGAAACCTTCAAAGGCGAGTCGGCATAAGACCGGCGTCATTTATCCATACCACAAGGGAACCTATGTCTTCCTACAAGGAACTACTCGCGCAGCGCGAGAAGCTCGAAAAGCAGATTGAAGAAGCGAAGTCGCGCGAATACGCGGAAGTGTTGAATGAAATCAAGCAGAAAATGGCCGACTATGGCATTTCGCTGAGCGAACTCGGCGGCGGCCGCGCACCCAAGGGCGCTAAAGCGAGCCGGCCGCGCGCAGGCGTCGCACCTAAATATCGCGATCCCGAAAGCGGCAGCACGTGGTCCGGTCGCGGCAAACCGCCGCGCTGGATCGCCGGGCTTGATCGCGAAAAGTTTCTGATCCAGAAGTAATCGCGATCCGGCGGACGGTAAGGGTTGCCTGCACGTAATGCGAATACTGGCAATCCACCGCGTTTATAGCCTGCTGCTGAATCTCAGAAAGCCGCGCACCGTTCAGGGCGCGGTTTTGTCATTTGCGGCGCCCGTTTTCTGGCGCCTGCACTTCAGGCAACTGGAACGCGAATGCTTTTCGTTTCGATAAGCGACTGATTTAAAAAGGTTTTTTTCTTGGGCTTCCCTGCGCAAGCGAATTGTGGCGGGTACAATAACAACAATTAACCTTTCCGCCTTTTCAGCATGTCGTCCGCCGCGATCGCCCAAACCGCCGAGAAACAACGCGTTGCACGCAAGAGTACCTTTGCGAGTATTGCGGTCAATACCGTATTGATGACGCTGCAAATCATCATCGGCACGATCGCGCACTCGCAGGCGCTGGTTGCCGACGGTATCCATTCGCTCGCCGATCTGATTTCCGATTTTGTCGTGCTGATTGCCAATCGGCATAGCGGGGCAAAACCCGACGCCGATCACAATTACGGTCATAGCCGTTATGAGACGGTGGCGTCCTTATTTCTCGGCGCGCTGCTGATCTCGGTCGGCGTCGGTATGTTGTGGCGCGCCGGTACGCGGCTCGCCGATCTACAAAATATCCCCGCCGTGCATATCAGCGCACTCGCGGTCGCGGCGCTCGTACTGGTCTCGAAGGAAGCGCTGTTTCGCTACATGCTGAGCGAGGCGAATCGGGTACGTTCCGCGATGCTGATCGCGAACGCATGGCACGCCCGCTCGGACGCGGCGTCGTCGCTGGTGGTGGGGATCGGCGTGGTCGGCAGTCTCGCCGGCTTGCGGTTGCTCGACCCGATCGCGGCGGCTATCGTCGGCTTCATGGTCGCGCGCATGGGCTGGACCTTCGGTTGGGACGCGCTGCAGGATCTGTCGGACCGCGCGCTCGACGAAACCGCCGCCGCCGACATGCGCGCGCTGCTGATGTCCACCCCGGGCGTGCGTGACGTGCACGAAATGCGCACGCGCAAGACGGGCGATTTCGCGCTCGTCGACGCGCATATCCTCGTCGATCCGATGATTTCGGTGTCGGAAGGTCATTACATCGCGGAGTCGGCGCGTCTGCGTGTGCTGACCGACAAGCGCGTGCTCGACGCGCTGATCCACGTTGACCCGGAAAACGACGCGCTCGCGCATCCGCCGGTCGATCTGCCGCCGCGTGAGCGCGTGACCGCCGAGGTCGACGCGGCGCTGGCTGCCGGTGGCCTGCGGGCCGCTGCGGTGAATCTGCACTACCTGAGCACTGGGCTCGATGTCGAGGTGGTGTTGCCGTCGGCGGGGTCTGCTGAAGGGTGTACTGTGGAGGGCGCCGAAGCCGCTCGTCTGCTGGAGAGCGAGGCGCAGTCGCTCGGCCGCGTCGATCTTGCGGCGCTCAAGCGTCGTCTCGGCGCACGCAACCTCGACGTGCTGCTGCAACGGGATATCTCTGCCGCGCAAGGCGGTTCGACGGCGGAGCTCAAGACCGGCCCGGCCCCCGCCGGTCGGTCAACCGCCAGCGAGCCTCACAACGCCGACTGAGTTTGGCGAGTTTCGGACGCCCGAAACCGCGAACTTCCATGCCGCCCGCGGCAGCGGCATCCGTCACAACGGCAACTGCGTATCGAACTTGATTTCGCGCAGGACCACGCTCGTGCGCACCTGCGCAACGGCCGGAATCTTGAAAATGCGTTCGTGCAGAAAGCTGTCGTACGCCTTGATGTCCGGCGCGACGATCTTCAGGATGTAATCGGATTCACCGGTCGTGCTGTAGCACTCGGTCACTTCGGGGCAGGTAGCGATTTCCCGCTCGAACTGCTCGACGCCGCCTTCGGTGTGACGTGTCAGATGGATATGCGCGAGCGCACACACGTGCAAGCCGAGCTTTTCGCGATCGAGCAGCGCGGTGTAGCGCTGGATCACGCCCGACTGTTCCATATCCTTGATGCGCCGCCAGCACGGTGTGCTCGACAACCCGACCTGGTCGGAGATTTCCTGCACGGAACGGCGTGCGTCGAGCTGCAGCAGGCGCAGGATCTTCTGTGAGAACGTATCGAGTGTCAACTGCGCCTCCGTTAGCGTCGCCGTATCAACGAATGGTAGAGGGCGCGAAAACGAAACGCAATGTAAAACGGCTCTCGCGAGCGAGATTGCCTAATTTACCGGGTCCGGAGCGGCGTTTTGCCCTGAGCCGTCCCCATCATCCTTGCCGTCCCCCGGCAGCTCGGGCTGACGCGCGCGCAAGTCCTTCAGCATGTTGCAAAAGAGGGCACCCTGCTCGATGGCGTCGTCGAGTGCGACGTGCGTGTGCGGATGCTCGTCGAACCAATGTTTCGGAAAGCGCGGCTTGATGTTCTTGCGGTACGGCAGGCCGGTCATGGCGAACGCGAGCGTCTTGATATCGAGCGCCGACCACGAGAACGGGCAGCGGCCGACGAAGCGCATCATGTACCAGAACATATAGGTGAAGTCGAAGCCAGCCGGCATCGCGACGAACACCGGCTTGCCCGGCAGCGCCTCGACCCAGTCGACATAGGCGCTCAGGGCGGCCTCGGGCTTCTGCAAATCCTGGCGGCAAGCCGCCCATGCTTCCGGCTGGGTCTTCCACCACGCTTCCTGCACTGGATGCGGCGCCGCGCCTTCGAGTAGTTCGAGATTCGCCGAGAACGTCGCGATCAGCCGCTTGTCCTCTGTGTACGCGGCGGATGCAAAGCTCAGCATCGAATGCGGGCCTGGAATGGGGCCGTCCGCTTCGACGTCGGTACTGACATAGATTTCGCTGCTCATGCGCCCACTCCGTCGGCGACGTAGGGATTCGTGCGGCGCTCCGCGCCGAACGTCGAGGTTGGGCCGTGGCCCGGCACGAACGTGACGTCGTCGCCGAGCGGCCAAAGTTTGTCGCGGATCGAGCGGATCAGGTCCGCGTGGTTGCCGCGCGGGAAATCCGTGCGGCCGATCGAGCCGGCGAACAGCACGTCGCCGACCAGCGCAAGCCGGTGCGCGCGGCTGAAGAAGACCACGTGGCCCGGCGTGTGGCCGGGGCAGTGGTAGACCTCGAAGGTTTCGTCGCCGAACTGCACGGTGTCGCCGTCTTGTAGCCAGCGGTCCGGCACGAAGGCATCGGCGGCCGGGAAGCCGAAGCGCGTGCTTTGATCCGGCAGCTTGTCGAGCCAGAAGCGTTCGTCGGGATGCGGACCTTCGATCGGGACGCCGTAATGGCCGGCGAGCGTCTTCGCGCCGGCGCAGTGATCGATGTGGCCATGGGTCAGCAAGACCTTCTCGACGGTCACGTTCTGCCGCGCGATCTCACGTTGGATCACGTCGAGGTCGCCGCCCGGATCGACGACGGCCGCGCGCCCCGTGGTCTCGCAAACGAGCAACGAGCAGTTCTGCTGGAACGGCGTGACGGGGATCAGGGTGACTTTCATGGCTGGAACGACGCGCTGGAAAAACGTTTATTGTACCGGCCTCGCGACAGTCTCCGTCGCCGATGCGACGGGGCTTACGCATGGCACTGTTGCGCCTGTGGTAGGCCCATTTTTGCGATAAATGTGAAGATTGATCAAGGATTGGGGGTGCTCGCCATCCCGAAATTTTTTTTTGGGTATAATGGAGTCCATGCACAAGAGTTGTGCAGCCACAAGGCGACGCATCCCCACAAGACGGGGACGCCGCTCGCTATTCAAGTAAGGGCTGTCGGCATGCCGACGGCCATCAAGTATCGATGCGTTCGATGCACACGTCTTGCCCAGCCAGGCGCCGCGCGCCTGCTACGGACTTAACCTCCGTGACGCTGGGTGGGGCCTACGCCGCCGTTCCTGCGCGCTGAGTTGCGCGCGCAAGAACGTGTTTGCCACGTTCAATTGGCGGCATGTGGGGTCTGGTCAGGCTGCCGGGGACAGGTTGCGCCAGACGTGAAAATTAACCGTGCGGTAGCGGCTGAGTCAGCCGTATCCGGGCTTTGACGTACTGCGCTTTTTCGCGCGGCGCGTCGTCGTCCCTACCGCCGGAGCCGCAAGCAACATGCCCAGCAGTTTCGCGGGTGACGCGGCTCGACTATGTGTTTGCACGTCTTATGAAAACTCGGCTATCCCGTGGTCTAGGGACTCTTTTTGCCTTTTTTGTACTGGCCGGTTGCGCCACGCCTCCGGGCGCGAGCGACACGTCCGCGAACGACACGCCGCAACGTACGAAGAACGTGCACCTGAGTTCTTTCGGACCTCAATCGTTCGGTAGCGCGCCGGCCTCGAGCCCGAGCACGTCGAACGCGCCTGCGCCGTCGCTGGCTGATGCGAAGCCGCTCACCGACGACGGCGTCGATGTGCCGGACTTCCATCAGATTGGACGCGCGTCGTGGTACGGGCGCTTCTTCCACGGCCGCCGCACCGCCAACGGCGAGCGTTACGACATGCACGCCCTGACGGCCGCGCATCGTACGCTGCCGCTCGGCTCGTACGTGCGCGTGACCAATCCGGCCAATTCGCGCTCGGTGATCGTACGGATCAACGACCGCGGTCCGTACGCGCGCGGCCGCGTGATCGACCTGTCGATGGCGGCCGCCGGCATGCTCGACATGCGCCACAGCGGCACCGCGCGGGTCAAGATCGAAGGGCTCACGCAGCAGGAAGCGCGCGCCGAGCTGAACGAGACGCTCGCGTCGAACTCGGATTCGAACAAGTGATGTGACGTGACGCGCCGGTGATGCCGCGTCGGCAGAACCAACCGTCTGTAGACAAGCGAAGGGCCGCGATATGCGGCCCTTTTCTTTTTCTTCCGCTTTGCCCGCCAGGCTTGGCCTTCAGGTGTCGGGCTCGTCTTCCTTCAGTGCGAGCGCGCGCGTGTACAGCGCATTGCGCGATGCGCCCGTGAGCGCCGCCGCGACCTTCGCGGCGCTGCTGACCGTCAATTCTTCCAGCAGGATGCCGAGCAGCGCGTCGTGATCGTGCTCGCCGGACGCTTCGGGCGACGCGCCTTCGACCACCAGCACGAATTCGCCCCGTTGCCGGTTCGCATCGGCGGAGAGCCACGTTGGCCCTTCGGCCAGGGTGCCCTGGTGCAGCGCTTCGTGTAATTTCGTCAGTTCCCGCGCGATCAGCAGACGGCGCGTGCCGCCGAACGCATCGGCGAGCGCCTGCACCGTCTCGACGATTCGGTGCGGTGCTTCGTAGAACACCATCGCGTGAGGATGTTGCGCGAGCGCCTGCAAGGCGGCGGCGCGCGCCTTCGGCTTCGGCGGCAGGAAGCCGAGGAACGAGAACGTCGCGATCCAGTCGCCGGTCGCGCTGAGCGCGGTGGCGAGCGCGCTCGCGCCGGGCAGCGGGACCACCGTGAAGCCGGCCTCGCGCACCGCATCGACGAGCTTGGCGCCCGGGTCAGAGATGCCCGGCGTCCCCGCGTCCGACACGTAGGCCACGCGCTCGCCGGCCTGCAGATACTCGATGACGCGCTGCGCGGCGGCGCGCTCGTTGTGCTGATGCACGGCGACGAGCGGCTTCGAGATGCCGTAGCGCGCGAGCAGCTGACCGGTGTTGCGGGTGTCCTCGGCGGCGATGCGATCCGCGAGTCCGAGTACGTGCAGCGCGCGCAGCGTGATGTCGGCGATGTTGCCGATCGGCGTGGCCACCACATACAGCGCGGCGGCGGGGTACTGCTGCCCTTGCGCGAGTTCGGAGAGAGGAGTCATGACACGGAAGACACAAACAGACGGAACGAGGCCGACATTGTGCCATGTGGGCTTGCGCGAGCAGGGCGCGGCGAGGACTGCGCAAAAGACGCCCATCAACGCCAGCCCAAAAGCCGCCCACAACTTTTCCTGCGCGCACCAGTCCAAATCCGTCGGCGCCGCTTTCGAAGCACGCGCACAAGAATTTTTGCAGCGTCAGCGTCTGCGCTTCGTCGCACGCAACGTGACGTGTCGAGGCGGCGAGATCGATCTCGTCATGAGCGATCGCGACGGCGCGCTGGTGTTCGTCGAAGTTCGCGCGCGCGCGCAGCGGCATTACGGCGGTGCGGCTGCGAGCATCGGTTGGCAGAAGCGGCAGCGCATCGTGCGAGCGGCGCGCCACTATCTCGCGACTCGCGCCGCGACGAACCGCGCCCCGCGCGATGAACCCGCGTGCCGTTTCGACGTCGTCGTGTTCGAGAGCGGCAGGCTCGTGTGGTTGCGCGATGCGTTTCGCGCCGACGAACTCTGACGGCTCACGCGGACAACGCGCGTGAGTGCGATAAACTTGCGCTCGCGTGCCGCGCGAGCTCATCGGCGGCCACAGCCTGGCAGTATGACTTCACAACACGGCCGCAGAGTGCGGTCCATTCGCGGTAGAAGATAGAGACTCGATGTCAGTCGAACGCATCCAACAACACTTCCGCGACAGCGCGGCAGTCAAACTCGAAGCCCTCGAAACCCTGTCGATGCCGATCGCCGCCGCGATCGATACGATGTTCGCCGCGCTCGCCAACGGCAATCGCATCCTCGCGTGCGGCAATGGTGGTTCGGCCGCTGACGCGCAGCATTTCGCGGCCGAACTGATCGGCCGCTTCGAGCGCGAGCGGCCAGGCCTGCCGGCCATTGCGCTCAGCACCGACACCTCAGTGCTCACCGCGATCGCCAACGACTATTCGTTCGAACAGATTTACGCGAAGCAAGTCTGGGCCCTCGGTCAGCCCGGCGACGTGTTGCTCGCGATCACCACATCCGGCAATTCCGCGAACGTGCTCGCCGCGATCGAAGCGGCGCACGAGCGCGAAATGATCGTCGTCGCACTGACCGGCAAGGGCGGCGGACGCGCGCAGGAAGTATTGAGCGACACCGACATCCACGTATGCGTGCCGTCCGAGCGCACCGCGCGCATCCAGGAAGTGCACCTGCTGACCATCCATTGCCTTTGCGACGGCATCGATGCCATGTTGCTCGGCGAAGACTGAGACTGATTTCGAAGGAGAGCTAGTTGATGAGCGTATTCCGCATCAAGAAGACACTGGTGAGAACCGTGCTCGTGGTCGGGTTCGCGGCGGGACTGTCGGCCACGCTGCAAGGCTGCTTTCTCGCCGTCGGGGCCGCGGCGGGTGGCGGCGCGCTGATGGCGACCGACCGTCGCACGCTCGGCGCGCAGACCGAGGATCGCGAGATTCAGGTGAAGGCGCTGTCGCAGATCAGCCAGAATCTGCCGGACTCCGCACACGTGAACGTCACGGTGTTCAACCGCCGCGTGCTGCTGACCGGCGAGGTCGCGGGCGAAGTGTCGAAGCAGCGTGCCGAGAGCATCGTGCGGAACCTGAACAACGTGAATACGATCGTCAATGAACTGGCGATCATGCCGGCGAGTTCATTCTCGTCGCGCACCAACGACACCTACCTCGAAACGCGCGTGAAGACCGCGCTGATCGCCGAGAAGAACATTTCGGCGAACAACTTCAAGGTCGTTGCCGAGCGCGGCAACGTCTATCTGATGGGCCTCGTCACGATGGATGAGGGCAAAATCGGCGCTGATGTCACGAGCCGCGTGCCTGGGGTCGTGCAGGTCGTCAAGGTGTTCCAGTACATCCAGCCGCAGGAAGCGGAGGCCGCTGCTGCCGCTACCGCGACGGCGCCGGTGCCCGCCTCGCAGCCCGAGGTTAGTGAGCCTACTGTCGGCGCGATTCCCGATTCGGGGGTGAGCGCGCGGCCGCTCGATCAGCAGGCGCCTGCGCCAGTCAATTCGTCGACGGCGGTGCGACCGGGTAATCCGAAGGCGGTGCCTTGATGCGGGGTGTGACGCGTGGGGGTGTTGTGTTCGCGCTGGTGGTCGGTGCGATGGCGGGCATGATGACGTCGGTTGCTTGCGCGGCTGAGGCCGCACTACGCGGCCAGCAGGTCGCCGCGGCGAATGCGTGCATGGGCTGTCACGCGGTGGAGCGCAAGTTGGTTGGTCCGTCGTTTCAGCAAATCGCCGCGAAGTACAAAGGCGACGCGCAGGCGCCGGCCAAACTCGCTCGCAAGGTGAAGGACGGCGGCTCCGGCGTATGGGGCATGATTCCGATGCCGGCCCATCAATCGATGAGCGATGCAGATATTCGCACGGTGGTTGATTGGGTGCTCGCCGGCGCGCCGTCCAGATGAGGTTTTCCCGGAGCTGGAGGCTTGGCAAAAGGGAAAATGGCTGTGCTAGAATTATTTTCGTTGGGGGGGTAGCTCAGCTGGGAGAGCGTCGCGTTCGCAATGCGAAGGTCGGGAGTTCGATCCTCCTCCTCTCCACCAAATTTTTCAATAAAAACAACGTACTACGTCTTGCGATGTAGTGCGTTGTTTTGCATTCTGTCGCAGGTTTCTGCGCCCGCGGTGTGGCAAATTTGTGGCGCCACACTGTCTTCCGCGATCAGTCGGGACATTGGTAGAAAACGACCCGCAACTCTACCGAGATTTCATCGACCGTAAAACGCAACCTTGCATGCATCAGCCAACCAACGCCGCTGTGTGCACAAATGTGACATGGCGCAAACAAAAGGCCAATGTCCATGCAAGCGCTACTCACGGTCGATCAGCTCGCTGAGCATCTACAGAAATCTGTCGCCAGCATCCGTAGCGATGCGACGCGCAATCCTCAGTCCCTTCCGCCGATCTGCCGCCTTCCCAACACGAAGCGCCTTCTTTGGCGTGCTGAAGATGTAGAGAGATGGATTGGCCTACACGTCGCCGGCTCCGACTCTCCCAACGCGACGGAACTGGCGTCACCTGAAAAGCGCCGGCGCGGCCGCCCAACTAAAGCCGAGTCGGTAGCGAAGCGCGCGCAGAGCGACGTCAAGTGGTGAGTCATGCCGCTTGACAATTTGAGGGGCAACAATGTCCGCGCTTCCGTGCTTGGGCGAGGACCGACTGGCGCAGGCGGAGAGTCGGAGCGCCGCTCGGTTGATCCACTGGTCGCACGCGTCGCGGAAATGCAGAGGAAGCACCGCGAGCGCGTCGCCCGTGAAGAGCGCAACAAGCTGCCCGGCGCACCGCTTCTCGATGTGGTTCAGTTGCCGCAATGGCCGGACTTTGTGCGGGGCGTACCCAATGGCTTTCTGCGTTCAGCGCTGTTCGGCGCTATCGCCAAGGGGCGCCGCCGCTATATCTCGGGCGAGCGGGTGACGACGTTCGACGGCCTGACAATTTTTTACACTGGCGAACGCCTTGACCAGGGCGACCTCGATGTGTGGGAAAGCGTGCTCCATGCCGTGCGCCTTCAGGCGCTGGGTGTGAAGTGCCGTGTAACATCCTACGCGCTGCTAAAGCTTATGGGCAACACTGATACGGGCAAGAACCGTAGGGTGCTGCACACGCGCATCACCCGTCTAAGAGCCAACGCAGTAGAGATCAAGCAGGACGGGCGGTCATACATCGGCGGGTTGATCGATGAGGCCTACAAGGACAACGAAACGCAGGAATGGGTGATCGTGGTCAGCCTTAAGCTGCACACTCTGTTCGCAGCGGACCAATTCACGCAGATCGACTGGAATGTGCGTCGCGCGCTCGTCGGAAAGCCACTAGCTCAATGGCTGCACGGCTTCTATGCCAGTCATGCAAAACCCTACCCGGTACGCATGGACACACTGCTGAAGCTTGCCGGTAGCGAGGATGAGAGTCCGAGCAGCGCGCGACAAACTCTGCGCAAGGCCCTTGATGCCTTGGCCGATGCGAGCGAGGCTCACCGCCAGCCGTTCAGCTACGGTATTCGAGGCGACCTGGTACACGTCGATAAGAAGCCCAGCGAGTCGCAACGCCGACACCTAGCTAAGAAGGCCGGTGGACAAAGGAGACGGCATCCCTGATGCCGTTTTTACGCCTACCAAGATGCCGTTCCAGCACCTACGGCATGCCGTTCTTGCACCTACGCTCTGCCGTTCCGACGCCTAGCGCCTACCGTTCCAGCGCCTAAGCTGTCCACAAGCCGAATGCCTCACAAACTCAACAGCGGCGCGGAGTTGCGGTATTCGACTTGCAGCGCCTAATCTGGTTTTAATCTTTATCTAATCATCCTGCAGCGAATTGCTTCGCCATCCTTGCATGCAGTCGCTCGGACCGCTGAGGCGGGTAAGATTGACCCTTTCAGAAGCGCTTCATCCGGGGGTAGGTGATGCAAGGTTTGGAAGAACAGTTTGGTACGTTCCTGCATAGTCTTGAAGAGAAAAAAATTGTCGAGTGGTTTGATCTTGTATTGTGGTTCACTAAACGATATGCATCGGCCTATGAACTGGAAGGTACGATTTATCTCGTCCTCGACAATAGTTTGATCCAAGATTTTAAACACCGCGAAAAAGATGCTAAGCGAGCGCTACGGGCCACGTCTTATTTGGCATTTTGTCGTTTCGTGCGCGACTGGAGCGATAGGCCGAGTCACTTAGCTATTTCACCTGGCAATCTATGAGCATTTGGGGCGTCGTATGCCAGAATCCGAGAAGGAAGTTCTGGTTGCCTTGGTCGATTTGCATAATATGTTGCGCTGCACGGAACTGAAAATCGCGCATGTGGGATTTGAGACGCATGAAGATCTATTTATTAGAATGAAAGATATTGTTTGTGATGAAGAAAATCTAAAAAATCTTGTCGCCGAAATAGATAAATCGAATTGGAGTGTCGATCTGAGCGCTCCAATGGGCGTCCGAATTCCCTTGAGCGTGGCTTGGGATGCGTTACCACAAGAGTTGGCACTGCGCTACTTTGATGATTGGTATGTGCGCTTTGTATTGGCCGCGCGTATTGAGCACTACATCGTTCAGCAATGCGAGGACGGAGCAGCGAAGCGAATGAGGGGCGACGTTCTGGGTAAAACGCTTGCGGATTTGAATACTTTTAGTCGCAATGGGCTGCTAAAAGGTCTGGGGGATATTGATCTCTTGCAAATCTGCGATATAAGTCGCCAATATAAGGAGGCGACCGGCTACGTATTGGTTGGCCAAACTCTTGATAAAGATTTAGCCCTCGTTTTATCCAAGCGGCATACCTACCATGTTCAAGCTGGTGTCATGATCGGTGAGCCTCAGCAAAAAGAACGAATTAAAGAGATGGTCAATTTAATGTTTAGTCGTCCATTTTCGGCCGAGGAGGAGCGCGGAACGCATATTCACAAACGGCTGAGGGATTTTGCCGATGCACTGCTTGCTGTGTGCAAGCATGCTCTGACAAAGAAATCTTGAATGCGCGGCAAGCCCCTTTCAGCGCGTTCTGACGGGGCATTTTTCGCAGTGATCCGAACGACCTACATATTAGCTCAGCCCGGTCAGACGTTACTGCTCGCTCAACAATATCTAACCGTCGCAGCCCTGTGGCACTACGGTCGGGTTCCAGCCCAGATTCAAATTGTTCAACCGTCTGTCATTATCGATCCACGATAGTGGGTCCATTGCGTACAGCATCACCTGATTTTTTTGAATGCCGACGGCCTCAAAATAAGATTGCTCTGTGGTTAGGCGGCGAATCTCCATTTCTACGAGTTCGTCGCGTACGATGTAGTACCCGTCAAATTCATTTAACTGGGATCTTATTTCGAGGTCGTTCAAACAGAGTTGAACGCATCGGTATGCGCCAACGCCGTCGACATCCGAGGCTGCCAAGCAGTTGATCGCTTTGTGTAGTCGATATAATGCGATCGCTTCTGTCAAATGATTTAGTGAAAAGGGATACTTACACGCTTTCGCAGCAATTAGCTGCCCTTCAAACGCACGGATGGTTTCGCGAAATGTTCTTTCGTTCAAAGATTCCGCTTCGATTTCGTAAGTGATCTCGTCGACCAGCGGGGCATTATCAAAAAACCGGGTACGGCAGAGCGGCCAGAGGGCGTTTGGATCACGCACGTCTCCCCAAAGTGCTCGCCACAAGTTTGCAGGGCCATCATAATAAAGCTGATCGGCATAAGGGAATAGCTGATTTAGCTTGCGTAATGCATCAACAGGTGGTTTTTTTAATTTTCCGTCAATTAGGTGATACCATTTGTTGGACGACTGTGTGTCCGGCCAGCCCAATTTTTCTGACTCCCTATTAATCCATGCGCCAAATTGGTTGGGATTGGCGCACCCAACTGCTTGCATTAAGATTTTTATTAACGCCCGCGTGCGAAGTTTGGCAACTTCAATGTCTTTTGAGGTTTGACGTCCCATAGAATGACAATCGCAAAAAAATGTATAAATTCGACCGTTAATGCTCTTCTTCGATTCGGTACAGTGGGCGCTGGCAGTTTTTAAGTGAGCGCCGCAAATACATAGTGATCTGCCCCGACCATCCGCTGGGCGGGGAGTCGGCCAACGCCTGCAATCAGTTTGGCGGTCATTGTTTAGTTCCAAGTTGCCGGCGAATCTGCTAGCCGGCTTTTCTGACGTTGGAAAAACTGCTTGATCGGATACGCCCGATCACTATACCGCTTGACGGCCGCTTTGTAACGTGTAACGTTATACTAGCCAAGAGGAGGGCAGCACTTGACATCGAACTACCGTCATCCTGGCGAGCAGTTACGCGCACGGCTCACAAGGGCTAGGTTGTCTGTGACCGCGGCCGCCCAGGCACTTGGTGTGACCCGCAAATGCCTCTCTGAACTGGTGAACGGCCGATTTGGCATAAGTCCCGAGATGGCACTAAGGCTTGCCGCAGGATTTCCCGACACGACGCCAGAGTTCTGGCTCGGCCTGCAGATGCGCTGGGAGTTACAGGTCGCCCGCAAGAAGCTGGGCCCGCTCGACGTCAAGCCGCTCACGGAGAAAGATCATGATTGAAGGCAATCCGCCACCGCTGGCAATCGCGGCAAAGGTCCTCGCGGCAGACACGCTGTCTGCGCTCCGTCGTCACCCCTATCATTTGATCGGGTGGCGCATCGCCGATCGCTGGGCTTTTGATCAGCCAGAGCGTTTGCGAGCCCTTGAGGCCGAAGGTGAAATCTTGGTGCTGATCCGACTGCTGGAACAGCAGCACATCGAGCATGAGGTGCTGCTCGACTCAGTGGAGGAGCGGCGCGCTGGGATGTCGCCCACGGAAATACTTCTGCAGCATGGTATCGAGCTTCGCCTGTGACGTTCCTTCGGCCCCTCACCTGCCAGTTCGCTTGGGAGTACACGTGAAGGTCGATCTTCGTGTCGTCAGCAGACTGACTGGCCACGTCGACAGGATGATCGACGGCGCAGACCCCGCGACACTCTGCCATTTCGATAACCGACAAATACCTAAAGAATTCGACGCAAACAGTTACTCCACGCTCCACTGCAGAGTTCACTAAATCTTCTACTGCGAAGACCACTTTTTTGCGAGGCACACGCAGGACAGGATAGGGAATGTACACACAACATACGTTATGCGTACACCGGAAAAATGGCTTGGTGCCCTCGGCACCGGCGCCATCCTTTCCTTTCCATTGAACTCAGGGCTGCGCCCCGAGACCCGAACGGCAAAGAGGAACAATGCTTTTTCAAGCAGCAGACGATCCGCGTGACCAGCGACTCGAACTTCGCGTGACAGCCGCGAGAAAACAGGTGATCCAGAATGCTGCTGCCGCACGGGGTTGCAGCGTCTCGGAGTTCATCGTGCGGCGTGCCTTGCAGCGGTCAGGGTTCA
The DNA here is from genome assembly GCF_046543485.1 of Paraburkholderia sp. EG304. Classification (NCBI taxonomy): domain Bacteria; kingdom Pseudomonadati; phylum Pseudomonadota; class Betaproteobacteria; order Burkholderiales; family Burkholderiaceae; genus Paraburkholderia; species Paraburkholderia sp. EG304. The sequence goes on from NZ_JBKGUA010000021.1 coordinate 132,749, forward strand.
GCTATCGCGAGTGGGGCACATTACGAGGGCTTCGTGGCGTCCTCGAAACACTTCAGGATTTGGTCACACACCCTGACGACAGAAGCGTGGAACAGCTTGAGGTGATCCTGTCAGGCATCGCGGGCGAACTGAAAAATGTCTGGCAGCCGCCGGTACTCCTTCCTTTGCCGGAAAAGGCCGGTGATTGACATGGCAGACCACAGAAAAAAACAGCAGAAAAGCGCACGGCTGGTCATGCGCGTTACCGCTGGCGAGCGGCTCTCGATCGGGAACCTGGCCAAGGAACGGAACCTGGATGTTTCCGACTTTCTGCTGCGTTGCGCCCTGGGCAAACCTGCACAACTCCATGCCGACGTGTATGCGATCAACTACCTGAGGGAGATCTGCATGGAGGTCAAGAACCTCTACCACGCGAACACAGGCGTGTCGGAAGCCGCACTTGACGAGGTGTTGAAGGCCGCCATTGCAGCCATCGCACGGGTGTGGGAACACCCACGCCAGATTGGATAAACACCTTACGCTCGGGCGCGCTTTCATGCTGCTTTTTCTTGATACCGAATATACCGGGCTGGGGCAGCCCGATCCGGGACTGATCAGCCTGGCACTTGTCGCCGAAGATGGCCGGCGCGAGTTTTATGTCGAGCTGGCCGATACGTGGCAGCAGGCGGACTGCAGCGGGTTCGTCAGGCGCGAGGTGGTGCCGCGGCTCGATGGCTCACCGCGCCTCTTGGCACAGGCGCGCGTCGCGTTGCGTGACTGGTTCGCCGGCGCGCCGCGCCATGTGCAGGCCGCCTGCGATTCAGTCACCGATTTTCACTTTCTGCTGGCATTGCTCGGAGCCCCTCGCCCTGGCAATCTGGCCGCCGACTACTTCGACCTGCGCCCGCTGATCGACACGTCTGTCTATGATCGAACCGTGGCGGCCTGCTACCGGGCTGACCCGCGCATGCATCACGCGCTTGCCGATGCACGAGCCTATCGTCTCGGTTGGTTGGCGTGGATGGACAGCCGCAAGCGCAACGGACCGTGAGTCGTGCGGTGAGGCGTAAAGGTGACACGAAGTGGTCCGCGTAAGCGGCACTAGCGATTGTCTGCGCGCGACGCGCATGGCTGTTTGTTGGGCGCCCGCCTGCGCCCGTTGCAGCAGACCACCGCCGAGCACAGTAGCACCGCCGGGACGGTCGGTGGGCCTCAAAGGTGACGGAATGTGGCCCGCGCGCCGGAACCGCCGGCGACACGATCTTTCGGAACGTCAATCATTGAGGGGATCGCCCGGGTGGGCGGGCGCGGAGTGTCACCTTCCGGCATAAAGGAGCCGGGTATTTCCGGCATATAGGCGCCAGAAGAAGCGGGTAGAAACGAGCATCTTGGTGGGTTCAAGAATGGGCGGTTTAGCTGCCGTTTGCAAGGTTCAAGTGA
>NZ_JBKGUA010000022.1:0-121890 GCF_046543485.1 Paraburkholderia sp. EG304
CCGCCATGCGGCAGTTCGCGATCCTCTACGAGGATCGCTTCACACGACCCAACAGCTAGAATGAAATTGATCGCCTGCCACGCCTGAAATGTTCAGACGCCTTGCACACAAAAATTCAGACACTCCCTCTTTTCTTGATGAGCCAAGGAGTCTCCTGCGGAGACAGCCTCATCCTCCACATCCAAAACAAAGCGCCCGAAACCACCACCGCGTTCCGGGCGCCAACAATCGTCCAACAACGAGTCCGACGACAGAAAACTACTTCTTCACCGCCCGCTGCCGCACCGCCTCGAACAGGCACACCCCGCTAGCCACGGACACATTCAAGCTCTCCACCGTCCCCGCCATCGGAATGTTCATGACGACATCGCAGGTTTCACGCGTCAGACGCCGCATGCCCTCGCCTTCCGCGCCCATCACGAGCGCCACCGGCCCGTCGAGTTCCGTTTCGTAGACGCTCTTCTGCGCGTCGCCGGCCGTGCCGACCACCCAGACGCCCGCGTCCTTCAGTTCGCGCAGCGCGCGCGCCAGATTCGTGACCGTGATGTACGGCACCGTGTCGGCCGCGCCGCTCGCGACCTTCGCGGCAGTCGCGTTCAGTCCCACCGCGCGATCGCGCGGCGCGATCACCGCATGCGCGCCAGCCGCGTCGGCGACGCGCAGGCAGGCGCCGAGATTGTGCGGATCGGTCACGCCGTCGAGCACGAGGATGAGCGGAGAGCCGCTGATGCCGTCGAGCAGTTCGGCGAGGTTCTGCGCGAGCGGCAGATCGCCCGCGCGCGCGACCACGCCCTGATGACGTTCGGTGCGCGCGAGGCCCCACAGACGCGTTTCGTCGGCAGCGATCAGACGCACGCCCGCGTCCTTCGCGGCCTGCAGGAATTCGGTCATACGACGGTCCTTGCGCGTCGCGTCGTAATAGACATCCTCGACCGTCGACGCATCGTGCCGGATACGCGCGGTCACTGCGTGGAAACCGTATAAAACCTTATGACGTGCCATGACTGAACAACCTTTGATTGGACGCGCATTCAACGCGCGCCACTGTGATGAAGATGAAACCAAAAGGCAGACCGCGCGCAACCGGCACGCGTTCACGTGCCCGCTGCGCGCGGTCGCGGCGCTGTGAAAGCCTCAGCGCTTCTTGCGTGCCTGCTTCGACGCCGCCTTGCTCGCGACGCCATGCTTCCTCGCCGCGCCGCGCGCGGCGCGCGCTTCCTTGACCGCCACGCTCTGCGCGGGCGCGGCCTTTTTGCGCCGCTGACCCGGCACCGACGCGCCGCTTTCCGCCGACGGCAACACGCGCACGCGCGGGCCAGCGCCTTCGCCCTTGTCCGCCGCCATACCGCGTGGCGCGGGCGGCTTGATCGGCGTATCGCGCACGAGACGGAAGTCGATCTTGCGTGCGTCGAGATCGACGCGGCTCACCTGCACGCGCACACGATCCGACAGCCGGTAGCGAATGCCGGTGCGCTCGCCGCGCAGCTCGTTCCTGATCTCGTCGTACTGGAAGTAGTCCGAGCCGAGTTCGGTCACATGCACGAGACCTTCGATGAACAGCGAATCGAGCTGCACGAAGATGCCAAACGACGTGACGCCGTTGACCATGCCGCCATACTCTTCGCCGAGCTTGTCGCGCATGAAATAGCACTTGAGCCATGCTTCGACGTCGCGCGATGCTTCGTCCGCGCGGCGCTCGTTGGCCGAGCAGTGCAGCCCGAGCTCTTCCCAGATCGCTACGTTGTTCGTGCGAGCGCGGGCACCGCGCTTTTCCTCGTCGGCCTGCTGCATTGCGCGGGCGCGCGGCGACAGCGCGGTATTGAGCTCGACGCCGTGCGGCGGCTGCGGCTGATACTTGCGGCCCTGCAGGATCGCGTAGATCGCGCGATGCGTGAGCAGGTCCGGATAGCGACGAATCGGGCTCGTGAAGTGCGCGTAGGCCTCGTAGGCGAGACCGAAGTGGCCGATGTTGTCGGGGCTGTAGACCGCCTGCTGCATCGAGCGCAGCAGCATGGTCTGCAGCATCGACGCGTCGGGCCGGTCGCGGATCTGCGCCATCAGTGCGGCGTAGTCGCTCGCGTGCGGCGTGTCGCCGCCGCCGAGCGTCAGGCCCATGCCGCGCAGGAACGTGCGCAGGTTCTCGAGCTTTTCCGCGCTCGGGCCCGCATGCACGCGGAACAGGCCCGGATGCTTGTTGCGCTTCAGGAAATCCGCCGCGCACACGTTCGCGGCCAGCATGCATTCCTCGATCAGCTTGTGCGCGTCGTTGCGCGTGCGCGGCACGATCTGCTCGATCTTGCCCTGCGCGTTGCAGACGATGTACGTCTCCGTCGTATCGAAGTCGATCGCGCCGCGTTTCTGGCGCGCCGCGAACAGCGCCTTGTAGACGCCATACAGATTCTGCAGTTGCGGCAGCAACGCGGCACGGCGGGTTGCCTCGGGACCCTTGGTGTTCGTCAGCACCGCGGCAACTTCGGTGTAGGTGAGCCGCGCGGCCGAATGCATCACGCCCGGATAGAACTGATACGCCTTCACGTCGCCACGCGCGGTGACGATCATGTCGCACACGAGCACGCAGCGGTCAACCTGCGGATTCAGCGAGCACAGTCCGTTCGACAGCTTCTCCGGCAGCATCGGGATCACGCGGCGCGGGAAGTACACCGACGTGCTGCGCTCGATCGCGTCGGTGTCGAGCCCGCTTTGCGGCAGCACGTAATGAGACACGTCCGCGATCGCGACGATCAGGCGGAAGCCGTCGCCGCGGCCCACCTTGACCGGCTCGCAATAGACGGCGTCGTCGAAGTCGCGCGCGTCCTCGCCGTCGATCGTGACGAGCGGCACGTCGCGCAGATCGACGCGATGGCGGATGTCGGCCGGGCGGACTTCATCGGGGAGCTTGGCCGCTTCGCCTAGCGCGGCCTCGCTGAATTCGTGCGGCACGCCGTACTTGCGCACCGCGATTTCGATTTCCATGCCGGGGTCGTCGATATCGCCGAGCACTTCGACCACGCGGCCGAGCGGCTGCGAATGACGGCTCGGAAAATCGGTCAGCTCGACCACCACGACCTGGCCGACCTTCGCCTTGCGGGTGTTCTGCGTGATCAGAATGTCGTGGCCGATACGCTTGTCTTCGGGCGCGACGATCAGCGCGCCGTTCTCGTTGAGCAGGCGTCCGATCACACGCTTGTTCGCGCGGTCCGTGACCTCGACGATGTGCCCTTCGGGCCGCCCACGCCGGTCATAGCCGACGATGCGCGCGAGCACGCGGTCGTTGTGCATGACCTTCTGCATCTCGCCGTTGGGCAGGAACAGGTCGTCCTGGCCGTCGTCGCGAATCAGGAAACCGTAGCCGTCGCGATGGCCCTGCACGCGGCCCGCGACGAAGTTCGACGGATGAGTCAGTTGATAGAGATTGCGCTGATCGAGCCGGATCTGGCCGTCGCGCTCCATCGCGCCGAGACGCTTGAAAAATCCTTCGCGCTCCTGGCGCTTGATCGACAGGGCTTCGGCGATGTCGTTCGCGGCAAGCGGCGTTTCACTCGTGCGCAGCACGCCGAGGATTTCTTCGCGGCTTGGAATCGGATACGGAAATTTGCTCAAGGGCTTGTCGATGATTTTTTCTCGTTGCATGGACGTCGGTCGGCGATGTGGTCCGGCCTGGAAGGCGTTTGCTTAATGCGCGCAGTTGCGCTCGGCTGGATCTGTCGGGCGGCTGCGCTGCCTCGGTCATTGCACCTGCTGCTTGCTGCTCTTCTGCTCTACTGCGATTGCACAGGAAACTGCCCGGGTTCGGCTCGTTCAACGCAAGGCCGGCGCGCCACTGGCTGATCGCATGTCGACACTCGCGTCGCGACACCGGATGTGCATCGTGCCAACGAACTACTGCGAGGCATTCTAACACCCGTGTCGGGCGCCACGCGGGCCTGCGCCGGTGGTTCGGACGCGTCGTGCGCCGGCTCGCAGCGAGGTTGAAACGCGCTCGGCAAATCGCTTGACAGGTCGAAATCGGTCGCTATAATGGCGGTCTTTGCAGTTCATCACCTGCCCAGGTGGCGAAATTGGTAGACGCACTAGGTTCAGGTCCTAGCGGTGGCAACACTGTGGAGGTTCGAGTCCTCTCTTGGGCACCAGATTCGAAAGTAGAGCCGCCTTCTGGCGGCTCTCTTTTTTGTGTAAGGCCTGGTAGTCGAAATCGCTGTTCGTGTTTCGATTGCCGGATGAGCAGGACGGTGGTTCGGTAGCGGTTGCATCACTTCGCTGCACGTTCAACCAGGCGGATGAGAAAAGCAAGTTTGTTTGAAGCAGAGATTGACAAACTTAATCATCTTGCTAAAATAGCGGTCTAGCTTGAAGACGTGCCCAGGTGGCGGAATTGGTAGACGCACTAGGTTCAGGTCCTAGCGGTGGCAACACCGTGGAGGTTCGAGTCCTCTCCTGGGCACCACAAGGCTGTTTAGAGTAGTACAGAGAAGTCCAGAAGACCCCGTAAATCATTGAATTTGCGGGGTTTTTTGTTTATTGCCGTCTAAACCCGAACACGGCAAGCCAGGTGCAGATGAGTACATTTTTGAGTACATTGAAAGTTCGAGACCACGCAATGTACTCACCATGCCTCTCACCGTACGCGAAGTCGAAGCAGCCCGGCCCCAGCCAAAGCCCTACGGTGTCGCCGATGGCGACGGCCTAGTCCTCTGGGTCACGCCGGAGGGCAACAAGTTCTGGCATTTCCGCTATCGCCTGCACGGCAAGCAACCCCGCATCTCGCTGGGACGCTTCCCCAACGTTACGCTTCAGAAAGCGAGGCAGCAGGCAGCGGTATACCGTGCACTCGTCGCCGACGGCGCCGATCCGCGCGCGAAACGACGTATAGACCGTGAGCGGGCGGACACCAGCGACGACGGCACGTTCAAGGCAGCCGCTGAACTCTGGTACAGGAGCAAACAGGATGCGGGTCGGTCTGCCTCGACACTGGACAAGATTCGAACGTACTTGGACAAGGACATCCTTCCCGAACTCGGTTCCATCAAGCTGGTGAACATCACGCGCGCAGACTGCGCCCGCGTCCAGGAACGCTTCGAAAAGCGCGACGCCCTTAACGTCTCGAAAAAAGCCCGCGGCTGGCTGCGCGAGATTTTCAGTCAAGCCATCGCACGCGGCAAATGCGAATTCAATCCGGCTTCAGAGCTCAAGGTCATTGCGAAAGCCGCGCCGAAGGCAAAACCCTATCCACACCTCCTCGAACCGGAACTGCCCGATTTCCTGCGTGCACTCGAGAAATCAACGAGTCGCCTCATCGCCTATGTCGCTGCCTGGATGACGATCTGGACGGCGAGCCGTCCCGGTATGGTCCGATACGCCGAATGGACCGAAATTGATCTCGATGGCGCGCTGTGGACAATATCCTTCGAGAAGATGAAGATGCGACGCAGCCACGTCACGCCGCTCCCATCGCAATTGGTCAAGGCGCTCAGGGAACTCAAAAAGCTGACAGGCCGTCACCAGTACGTTTTCCCAGGAATCGGGACGAAGCACGAGGTCATCAGCGAGAACACTATCAACCTCGTGTTTTCGAAGATTGGCTACAAGGGCCGTATGGTCGGTCACGGAACACGCCATACGGCGAGTACCCTCCTTCGCGAGCACGGTTGGACAAAGGATCACGTCGAAACCCAGTTGGCCCATCTTGAGGAAGGCATTGCCGGCGACTACAACCACGCCAAGTATCTGGTGCAACGTCGTGCGATGATTCAGTGGTACGCCGACTACCTTGATGCGCTGAAGACCGACATGCAACCGGCCCAGCAGCAGTCATTTGCCCAACGGGTCAACAGGATACCCGTGCAATCGACCTCTACGCCTTCGCAATCGCTCGACAACGACGAAATCGCAGCCTGATGAAGCCGCGATTCGTTGCTTCAACGTTATCCACTCGATTCGATGACAACGGCGCGAGCTTCTACAGAGTGCAAGGCCTGCCGGGTGTTGAGGGTCCCTGGCTTCAATCGTGCGGGACAGTGTGCAGCTTGCAGGTGTCGCCGTGTAGCACACTTCAACCGTGACACGCTGGGCTACTTCTCGGAGAGTGATTGCTAAACGCAGAATGGGACACGACTGAGCCATGAACGACAAAGAACAGAGCACGAGCGAGCTGTGGCTTGAAGCGCACGCGCCCGGCTTTCGGGATCTTCCCGACCCCGATCGCCACGCCATCTTCGAGTTCGCCTTTCTTTGGACCCTCTTCGAAGCACAGGTCATGGACAATTTCGCCCGTGCCGACCGCATCCGTGAGCGAGCCGACACCTGGGCGGCGGACGGTACGCTTGAAGCTGGTCTCTACGACGCGGAGCTTGCCTACTTTCGGAACCGTTACTTCGCCGATGGCGCCCTGACCTATCACTTCCCCTATCTGAACCTTCGCCCCTCCGACTATCCCGACCTCGTTCAGGCTGTGCTTGAGGGCGCGAACGACGACCCGCGCGACAAGGTTCTGTGCCTGCTGCTGATCATCTGGAGGCTGCGCAACAATCTATTCCATGGCGCCAAATGGGCGTACCAGCTTCGCGATCAGCGGGAGAATTTCACGCAGGCGAACAAAGTCCTGATGCGAATGCTTGAACGCCATGGCCGGCTGGGGTAGCGTCAAATACTCGCCCAGCTTACTCGATCCTATGCAGGTGTATCCATTGCCCTAAGCTCCGTCGGCATACGGTGGTCCGTTCAAACCTCATAAATCCGCAGGCAATGCTCCTTCAAGGCGTCGATGATGTCCAGCCAGGGCCGGCAACCTATCGGTGCGGCTCGGGATGCACCGGCACCTACAGCCGGCTGCGATAAGATAATCAACAATGCCTACCGTGTTAATCCGGCTCCGGGGAAAGAATGCCACGCGAAAATAATGTAAAACGCAACAAGGCATCACTTGATCACAAGTTCGAGTTCCTCGAAGACGCCATCGCGCCAGGAGACCGGCTCGCCCTTCGCCCGGCCGTCTTCGAGGTCGAGGAAAAGGTATCCGGCGCAGAGCGCAACCTCAAGCTCTGGCGCAAGACAGGTACGGCGCTTGATGATGATCTCCGACAGCTCTGGCTGCACGAAATGCGGCAGGTGCAGCGTGTCATGTCGTACGAGGGTGCCCGCGAGGTAATCGTCGACGTTCTGGAGTTCGTGGAAGACGAGTCCGATTTCGGTGTGGTCCTTGGATTTCGGTGTGGTCCTTGAACGGACAGGACGACCACTTGCCGACATGCTCAGGCGCGCTTCACGTCAGCACTGGCTGAACAACCCCGGTTCGCCGCGCGCCCGGATACTGTTCTGGCGCAATATCAGGCGCCTTGTCACAGCGCTTGGAATTGTTCACGCGCAAGGTCTCGTGCATGGTGCCGTTGGCCCCGACGCGGTGATGACGGAAGGTGCTGACGAGCCGGATTTCCGGCTGGGGGGCTTCGAGTGGAGCCTGTGGTTGACTCCCGACGCAACGGACCGGTCACATGCGAAGGTCGGATCGGCCGCCGCTGAACGCAGATCGGAGCGCTACTCGTTCGCCCAGGACTGGCAGTCGATGGGGCTGATGATCGCAGACTGTCTTGACTGCATCGTCAGGGACTCGGGCGATGTCATGCCCGCCGGGCGACATAGCCCCGCCATTGAGCTCAACACGGCCGAACGTCTGCTGTTACTGCGCCTCGTGAGGCCGGCGAGAATGGATCAGCTCGACGCCGGATCAATCGGACGTGCAATTGATGACCTGCTCGCGAGCGTTGCACAGTCCGCCTCGACGCGCGCCGGGACATTCATCCTCTGCGTTCCGTCGAACCCGAACGTCAGCGATGCCGTCTACACGGCAACTGCCGGGGAAATTCCGGTTGATGAACACCGGCGTCAGCTCGACTGGATCCGTGCCGACCTCGACGGCGGCGCAACAGTGCTGGTGCCTCGATCCTTCGATCCGGCAACCGATACGATCCGGCTGGTGACATCGACCATGGTCTACAGGCTTACTGCCTTCCGTGACGAAGGAGCCGCCCTGTGGGACATCGCCGTCTGCAGAAAGGCAGAGCTGAGGGACGGCACTTTCAGTCTTGGCGAGAGCGACGAACATGCCCTGATCCAGACCGTGACAATCGTGACGAACGCGCGCGAGGCTCGCGAGACGCGTGGCCGGCTTGGCGCCGATACGCTCGACTGGAGCACCTTCGCCAGCCCAGCACGTGACGCAATCGGGCCCGACGAGGGTGACACCGTGCGCAATGCACTGCTGCTTGTGCAAACCGTGGAAGCGGTTGTCAAGGCGCTGGAGGTCTATCCCGTGCAGGTTCTGGCAACCGAGGTACACAAGGGCCGTCGTTCTGTGCTCCTGCGTGCCGAGCCCGGCAGCGAGCGCGACCGTATCGCAAAAAGGATCGGCCTGACCGAAAGCGCCGTTTCCCTCAAATGGCTGTTCGAGGACGACCGGCGCGATGCCGAAGCGAAATGGCAACTCTGTCGTGCCGCCGGCCTGGGATCCACACGAACCAGCGACGTGGTCGCCAGCTTTGTCGAAGCGCTCGAACATCGCGGCATTCAGGCATACCGCTTTGAGATCGACGAAGACCTTGAAAACCAGGGGCCCTACTTTCTTCGAACGGAACGCGATGCAGGAACGGAACAGGCCATTTCCCGGCGACTGCGTAACATCAAGGCACTCGACACGCGTGCTGACCTCGTCGACATGCTGGCCGATCCATGGCGCGTACGCAGATCCAGCCGTGAAGAATTCAGCGACGAGGCACGCCGGGACGAAGCCTTTCTGGATCTGGACCCGCCCAAGCAGAAGGCGCTGATCGGCCTCTGGTCCACGCTTCCGTCGTTTTTCGTCGTGGGGCCCCCTGGCGTTGGCAAAACCAGGCTGGCAACCGAAGTGGTTAGACGCCGTTTTGCTGACGATAGCTCAACGCGCATGCTGGTCACCGCGCAGGGCCATGATGCACTCGACAATCTTCAGAAAAAGATCCGGGAGACGCTCGCCGAGGCAGGACAGGATGACGTTCTGCTCGTCCGGTCGACCACCTCCGAGCGTCGACCGACGAGCGGTGAGGAAGTCCATCGGACGGGTTTGGACTATCTGGAGCGCCTTTCGCAAAGCGGGCTCGCGAGAACGGCACCGGAACCGCTTCGCGCGCGTATTGCGGAACTGCGCGACGCCGCCGGTCGCATGGAGCGCGCGAAGGACACCATCACCCGGGAGCAGCGATCCGGGCTCGGCGCGATCTCACATCTGATACTCGATGCGGCGAACATCGTCATCTCGACAGCCAATTCATCGGACATCGAAAGCCTCGTCGAGGCCCGGCAGCAGTTCGACTGGGTCATCGTCGAAGAGGCAGCCAAGGCGACCGGACCGGAACTGGTTGGCCCGCTCATGCTTTCAGGCCGCCGCCTTCTGATTGGCGACCATCGGCAGTTGCCGCCGTTTGAGTCGGAACGGATGGTGCGTATCCTGCGCGACCAGAGTCTTGTGAGCGAGGCCTTGCAGATCGCCGGACAGTACGTCGGCTCCCTGCTGCACGATGGTGAACTCGACGAGCTCGAATTGATTGCCCTGGATGCCGCCACCCTGAAAGCAACGGCAGACATGGCCTTGAGGCTGCTCGAACCGTTTCGCAGCTTCGTCGAGAATGATGAGCGACGTGGCCATGGCAACCCGACGCACCGCCCGATCTCGGAAACGCTTACCGAGCAGAGGCGGATGGATCCGGCCATCGCAGAGGTTGTGTCCCACGCGTTTTATGACGGAAAACTCCGGACCGCTGCCAGCCGAGTACATGCCGCCGAGACGGAAGCATCCCCCGTCGTCCGGCTTGGCGCGCTCCCGTGTTCCCCCATTGTCGTCGTCAATTTCCCCCATGTGAGCTCGACCGGCCGCGCAACAGAAATCGAACGTGGAAAGCCTCGCTGGCACAACCCCGCCGAGGTAGACGCGGTCATGAACGTATTGCGGCACCTGCGGGCCCGCGAAACCACGAAGCCGCCAACGCTCGCCATCCTATCGCCCTACAAGGCGCAGGTCGACAAGATCCAGGAGCGGCTGTCATCACGGAGGTCTGGCGACTTGCAGCACCTGAAGCATTTCAAACCCGTGCGAAGCGATGGCGCATTGGTCGGAACGGTCGACTCTTTTCAGGGTAGCGAGGCCGATGTCGTCATTCTCTCGCTCGTACGAAACAATCCGCGCAATGCCCTGGGCTTCCTGCGTGACCGACGGCGTATGAACGTCGCGCTCAGTCGCGCCAAAACACAGCTGATCATCGTCGGCAGCCTCGATTTCCTCGCCGAAGCGGTCCGCGCCGTCAACCCGGACGCGGAAGATCACGACCTCTCGTTTCTTGCCCTGATGACTGAGACAATCCGCAAGCTTGAAAGCCAGAAGAGAAATGACATCGCGCTCGCCCGCTCGATCAGCCCCGATGCGCTAAAGGAGCAACTATGAGCGTATTGATCGCAGTCCCGGTCTTTCGGGTCAGTTGCAGGGTCGGAATCGACCGCGGACGATCATGGAGTGTTGTTGACGAACTTGTGTTATGGGCGATTGTGCGCGAGCCCAGGTCGATCTCCACGCTCGCCCGCGAAGCTGACCTGCCACACCAGGTCATCATTGCATCCATCGCGCGCCTGATGCGCTTTCGCCTTGTCGAGGTCACGCTGAGCGGCGACAGTGTCGCATTTCGCGCAAGCGAATACGGATTCCGGACCGTGGCCAGCGGCGAGACCCTGCCATTTTTTCCCAAACGTGTTTCACGGCGCGTCAGCTTTGTCATTGATGCCGCGACGGGTGATTTTTTCCCAACGCGTGAAGTGCGCATCATGCCGGGACACCGGCTCGACCGGGAGCGTCAGGCTGGATACGAAGTCCGGGCTATCCACGTCGAAGGCGGCGCCCCTTCTATGTCACACGAGGCCAACATGAACCGCCTGTCCGAAATCGCCGTCCGGGGATGGGACGAACAGGTCGCGACGATTGACGGCAAGACCGCCACTTTGCGCGAAGACGAGTTTATGGTGCTGCGTGTGATCGACGGAATCCCCAAGGGTCTGCCTGAATCGGCAGGCATGAACCTTCGCGATCTCATCGCCCAGGCTGCGGCATTGCCATCGGGCACGAAACACCTCACCGTGACCTACGCGGGCGAACAGGACGTACCTGACAGCACTTCCACGAGTCATGCCTGCACATTCGAGCCGTCCGATCTCGTTATTGGCGGATCGGCGCACAGGGAATGTCTTGTGTCACTCCTCACACGCGCTCACAGGCGCGTCATCATCCATTCCACGTTCCTCGACGCCAAGCGCTTCAGCGATCTGATGGACGCGATACGGACCGCATGTGGGCGTGGCGTGACGTTCGACCTGCTCTGGGGTGCTGAACTGGATGATGAGACTGAACGAAAACATGCTGCCGCAGCTACCGCTATCGCGCGACTGGTTCGAGAAGACGAGGTCCTGAAGGGCCGCGTGCGCGTCCATATGAGAACCACAGGATCCCACGCTAAGTTGATCCTGCTGGATACCGCACACGACGGCTGGATTGCAGGCGTCGGTTCATGCAACTGGCTATCGTCCCCTTTCGAGGCCGTCGAGATGTCAGTTGTACTTCGGGATCAACAGTGCGTCGCAGACGTCGCGGTGGCCGTCCAACGACTGGTGGGACGCCGTGGCCTGTCCGATGATATCGCCACCGAGATGTCGACGCTTGCCCGTGACCTACGGCGCACGCCAACAATCGACGGCAGCGGTCGTCTTGCCCTTGTTGTAGGTGACGCGCACGACCGTCTGATACGTACTGCCAGCGGTGCGGCGGTGACGCGGTTTGTCGTGGGCAGTCACCGGCTGGGCTCGACAGCAAGACCGGGTGCGTTAATGCAAGGGGAGAAGGCGGCTGAACGCCCGGGCGTACGTACGATCGTTTTCTATACGCGCACGACAGGTCCGCTGAAGAACCGGCACGCCAGGGCGCTCGCTGAGGAAGCCCGACTCAATGGCGTGATCCTGGCGAAAGCCGGGAAAATTCCCCTGCATGGGAAGTTCGTCGCATGGGATGACGACAATCTGGTCGTCACGAGCCTGAACTGGGCGTCTGCATCAGCGGACCCCGACTTCCCCTGCGGCGAAGTCGGCGTGCACATCTGCGCACCGGGCATTGCCGCCCACGTACTGACCCGTCTCGAGGAAATATTTCCTGAACTGACGCAGGACGCCGAGCCCGTTGCCACGCAGTAAAGACATCCCAGGCATCCGGTTGCCGCCGCCTGCTGTCGCCTAGTCTTCCTCCCGGTGCCGGGGAGGCCATACGTCCGCACCGCGAGGCAACCAGAGTAGACTCAGCGTGGCATCATACTGCCCGGCGTGAATCTTCATTTCCCGCAGGGACATGTGAGGATCGGCATGCTCAAACCAGACCGAGGCGCGAATCTCTGCGCCCCGTCGGTCATGTCTGATATTCGGGTTGGCCGCCAGGGACTGTTCGGGCACGGGAATGACATTGCCGCGCGTCGAGAAGAACGCGCCCGACCTGAAGGCCGGCTCGCTCGACCACGCCCAGTTGATGAAACCATCGTTGGACATCACCAGGACGGCTTTTTCGTCCGTGTACTGCAGCCACTTCAACACCGCGGACGTGAGTGACACGCCATACCGGTCCGCGCAATGGCTCAACGCGTCGAGATCAGCGCCGGAGGAAAGCTGCGCGCGAAAATCGTCGAGCGGCATCAACAGATAGGAAGCGAACAGGTCGGCCTGTGCCTCGATATCGCGATCGTCTTGAGACCAGTTCAGCATGTCGGCGTCGCTGCACTGGAACGATTCCCTGCTGAGCCGGTGAAGTATGTAATGCCCCAGTTCATGTGCCTGGGTGAACCGTATCCGACCGGGCGACGAGACCGTTTCGTTGTAGAGAAGCAGCCAGCGCCGGCGCTCCTCGTCTGGCAGAAGCGCCCCCTCGAATCCCCGGATATCGGCCGGTTCCACCTGGGTAATCGGGTCGCTCCATCCGAATATGCGCGCGGCTTCCAGTGCCAGCGTTGGCACGTCAACCGGGAACCGATCGACGCCGTGGGCGAGCGCAAAGGCTTCCGTGACGCGCACGAGGCGGGTCGCGGCACGCGGCGGCGTCCAGGATTCGGCCATCACTAATTCTTCTTGAACGTGTTGAGTATCCTGCGAAGCTGTTCCTTCGCCTCCGGATCAAGCTTCTGGTAGCCCCGAAAGAATGCCTCATCGAGATGGCGCTCTTCAGGCGCGCGCACGTCCTCCTCAATGAAGTACGACGTGGCTACCCCAAGTACATCGGCTAGTGCAGTCAATTTTTCGGCCGACGGTCTTTGCGACTCACGGTTTTCGAGTTCCCAGAGATAGCTCTTGCTCATCCCTGCCAGTTCGGCCAGTTTCTCCAGCGTCAGTTGCCGCTCCTTTCGAAGCTCCCGCAATTTCTCACCGAGACGTGTCGCCATCATCGCGTCTCCCAACAGATTAGGTGTGAACCCAATATACCACGATACCGAACTTTTCGTTTGACAATCGAAATATGTGATGTAAGATCACGAAAGTTCGCTATTCCGAACTTTGGATCTGGACTTCCCGATACGCCGGCAAGGAGCGCGTCGATCCGGATCCGGCTCAACCTCGCACGCCGCGGAGACCATATGCCACTGAGCAATACCGATATCCGATACTACGACAGCACCGTATTGCGCCTGCCTTCCGACAGGCGTAAGGCGTATCACGAACAGGTCGACCGGCTTGTGGCGGCGCTGAGCAAAAAGCTTCACGAACAGACGGACATCAAGATCACGAAAGTGGTCAAGGCAGGCTCGTTCGCCAAGTACACGATCCTGCGCAAAACCTCGGAGGACCCGGTCGACGTCGACGTGGTGTTCTATATCTCGGGACGCAGCGTGAGCCAGGAAACGCTCGCGAGCCTTAGCCAGACCATCTACGACGTGCTGATCAAGCTCTATCCGAACAAGTCCGTCGAGGACTTTCAGATCCAGCGCAAGGCAGCGACCGTCACCTTTGCAGGCAGCGGGCTGAGCGTCGACATCGTGCCTGTGATCGAAGACCCTACCCGCGCAGGTTACGGGTGGCAGTTCGACATTCATGATGGTACCCATGTGCAGACGTGCGCACCATGCCAGATCAAGTTCGTGCGCGACCGGAAGAATGCGGACCCAGACTTTCGCACGCTGGTGCGTCTGGCAAAGAAGTGGCGCAACCGCGTCGAACTCAAGCCGCTCAAGTCGTTTACGATCGAACTGATCATGGCGCACGTTCTGGCAAAGAACGGCACGGCCGGCACCCTCGAGAAACGTTTCCGCGACTTCCTCCTGTACATCGCCCAGTCGGGGTTAAAGGACGCCATCACATTCCCCGAGAACAGCAGCGTTGTTCCGACTTTTTCCGATCCGGTGGTGATCCTCGATCCCGTCTGTAACACCAACAATGTCGCCAGCCGGATTTCGGAAGAGGAGCGCAAGGAGATTGTTGCGGCGGCACACGAGGCATGGGAAACGGCCGTGTTCGCCTCGACCGAAGACGATATCGAAATCTGGAAAGAACTGTTCGGACCGCGCTTCACGGTCGGGGAGTCAGCATGAGCGAGACCTACGCATCCACCGAAACCTATTCGGTTGCCGATATCGAAATAGTAATGCGGCGTGTTTGCGCCGACCTGCTGATGATCGCGGGAAGCACCAAAGCGGTGACCGAAGAAAAAGCACGGAACTGGGCTCACGATATCGAAGTCTTCGCGAAGAACGGATATCTCAGGATGGTCGACCTCACCCTGCTGTATGCCGGAGTCGAAATCCGGGCGACTCGCTTTGTCGTGAATACCGATTCTGGTGATCTGTCCTCAAGCCGCCCTGGCGGTGTCCTGTGGCCGGAAATCCCGGGTGCGGAACTGCGCATCGTTCTGTCCTACACCGATGCGTATGACGCGGCCGCCAGGGAAAAGACGAAGAGTCGTCTGCGCATTGGCTGGGTCGCGAGTAATGCCGACACGAGCCATGCAGGCCTGACGTCGGGTACCGGCCGCGATTACATGAGCAATGGATACGGCATGCAGCGAAAGGATTTCAACTGATGACACAGACAACCATTTTCGATGCCAGAACACCGCTGCCCGATGCAGGTCTCGCGGCGCGTGAAAAAACGCTGCTGGGTTTTGACGCACGTTATACGCAGATCCATGACCAGCTTCGTCTGCTGCTCAATCTCGGCGACCTCGCAGAGTGGAGCAAAAAGCACCACAGAAAAAAACTGGCCTTGTGCGATCTCGTCGCCGAACAGTATCCGCTCGTGATCTTTCATGGCGATGTCGGCACTGGCAAGACGGCGACCGCCGAATGCATCGCAAACAGGCTGGCCAGGGAGTCGCGCACGGAAGACTCCCTGCTCTTCAGGCTCAGCAACCGCGTGCGCGGCAGCGGCAAGGTCGGCGAGATGGGCACGCTCCTGACCCAGGCTTTTCAGGATGTGACGCAATCGGCGGGCAAGACGCGCCGCGCCATCCTCGTGATCGATGAAGGCGACTCGCTGGCAGCAGCGCGCACGCAGGCGCACAGCCATCACGAAGACAAGGTCGCGGTCAACACGCTGATCCAGTGTATCGACGATCTGCGCCGCTTCGGGGGCCGTGTAGTCGTTTTTCTTTGCACCAACCGGCTTTCGGTGCTGGATGCCGCCTTGCAACGCCGCGCCGCCGTCGTCGAGGAATTCACGCGCCCCGGCGACGCCGAGCGGCGCGAGCTGTTCTCGATGGATCTCGAGGGACTGGGTCTCACGCAGCAGCAGATTGAGGAACTCGTGGCCGTGACGGGCTCCCGTGCGCAACTGCCGAGGTGGACGTATTCGGATATCCGCACACGCCTGTATCCCGCCGCTATGGCCAAGGCATTCCCGGACAACCCGCTCGCCTTCCGGCATCTTCACGAAGCCGCCTTGTCGTTGCGCCCGTCGCCCATCATGGAGGACAGGTAATGGCCCGATCCGCCCTCTTTGGCCGTCGCGTCCACATTACTGGCAGCATTTCAGGGGATCTCGCGCTCGCGTCAGCGGACGAAGTCAGGCGCGCTCGCGCGATTGTCGAGTCGCTGGTGAAAGAACTGATTCGCATGGGTGCGACGTTCGTCATCCCCGTCGATGCAGAAAAGCTTCGCGAGGACGGCTTGCCCATCTGTTTCGACTGGCTGGTCTGGGAAACCGTCCACAAGCATCTGCATGCCCGTCCGGAGGGTGCACCAAACCCGCTTGTCATCGCGGTCAAGCATCACAAGACGGAGACACAGATTCCCGAACAGTACGCGGCACTGTGGAGCTCGCTACGCGGCTCACCGATGATCCAGATCGAAAGCGCGGCCCTGTGGAACATGAACAGCAAGCGCATGGAAATGCAGGCGCGGCATGGCGACATGCTCATCACCCTGGGCGGCGGTGAGGGCGTTCTGTTCCTGGCCAACATCTATCATGATGCAGGTAAGCCCGTGATTCCGCTCAACCTGAAGCTCGGATCACCGCAATCAGGCTCGCTTCGCCTCTTTGATTTCGGGCTTGCAGGAAACAATGCGAAGCGCCTGTTCCAGACGGACACCGCGCTGTCATCACACGGGTGGCTCAACCGGATTGAGATGCCATCCAGGCAAGCCGTGCCAGAGAGCGTCGATGACCTGATGGCATTGATTGAGGCATTGGCCCCGCCGAAGGCATTCGTGGTCCGGCTCCTCAACCCTGAGCACGAGGATTTCAACGACGTGCAGGCATTCTTCGACACTGTCGTGCAGCCCGTCATCGAAGACGAATTGCGGTACAAGATGGCCGTGATTGACGGTTACCAGGCCTTCGATCACGCCCGCATCGATCAGGAGATTTTCGCAAAGCTCCATCGCAGCAGTATTGTTCTCGCCGACATAACGGGCTCGCGTCCAAACTGTTTCCTGGAACTCGGCTATGCGCTTGGTCGCGGCCTGCCGACCATGTTGATGGCGAAGGCAGGCACCGCGCACCCGTTCGACATCACCACGTTTTCCGGTCATCACTGGAAAACGACGGGAAGTGTCGAGGAGCGGCGCCGCGAGCTTCGCAAACATTGGGAGGCAGTCAGAAACCGTCCCACCCTTGTCCCGACGGAGCCGCTAATTCCATGACCAGTCCGCGCGAAATCTATATATCAGTCGATGTCGAAACTGCCGGACCGATTCCGGGGGAATACAGCCTTCTCTCGATCGGCGCCTGCAACGCAGGCGAACCAGGAGAGACCTTTGCATGCGAATTGAAGCCGACCACCCGCAACGCCGACCCTGCCGCGCTGAAGGTCACCGGGTTGTCGCTGGACCGACTCGAACACGATGGGCTCGAACCGGCCGCTGCGATGCAGGCCTTCCACGACTGGGTAATTCTCGTCGCCGGCGGTGATGGCACGCCAGTTTTCGTTGGGTTTAATGCCGCGTTCGACTGGTCGTTTGTGAACTATTACTTCCACCGCTATCTGGGAAGCAATCCCTTCGGCTTCGCTGCACTCGACATCAAGTCCATGTACATGGGTGCTGCCGGGAGTACCTGGAGTGGCACACGTTCCAGCCAGATTGCGGCAACTCTGAAGCCGTCACTCAAGAGCGACCACGATGCGCTGCATGATGCTCTCTACCAGGCCGAACTTTTCCGGGCTATTCGAGCCCTAGAATAGCGTGGGAACGATCGGGTCTGCCGCATGTGCTGGCACATCACCATGCCATTCTATCGTGCGTTGGGGCGCCACTATGCCATCGCAGATATTGCACAAAACTTCACTACGGGAGAAATTAGATGACTCTCAACGCAGGCAAATACAGCCGCTCGATCACTCTTCAGTGTCCGACTTGCGGAAATACCGGATTCTCTCACGAGGGTGCGGACGGGCAGCCCGGTGAGTTACTCAGCTGCGGCAATTGCGGGCTGAAAATCTCCAAGGACGATCTGAGCAGGGCAAACAGTGAGAATGTACAAGCGCATATCAAGGAGATTCGTGAGGCCGTTGTGAAGGATGTTCGCAAGGAATTGCACGAATCGTTGAAGAAGGCGTTCGCTGGCAACAAACACATTAAGATCCGGTGATGCCACTCTCGATCAGCGTTGGCGACGCGATCGCCACAGGCGCTCTGCTGTTATCGGGTTACTCCACCTGGATGACATTCCGGTTCAATCAGAAGCAAAAGCAGGTCATTGAAAGCCAGGAACGGCTAAACAGCCTGCTGCTGGAGAAAGAAACCAGTGAAGCCCTCAATTTCCGGAAAGCCGATCTCGGTGCAACGTTCATCAAGATCGGAAGCAATGACCGGCGACTGAAAATCTGGAATAAGGGCAAATCGGCTGCTCGCAACGTAACCATGGAGTTTCCTGAAGGCAATGGCTGCCTGATTCAATCAGACATTGATTCGAAGTTTCCGCTGGAAATACTGGACGCGCATCAGTCAGTAGAGCTCATCGCGGCCCTGTCCCTGAACAGCAAGAGTAAGCATCCCATCAGACTGATATGGAGCGACGACTTCTCTAGTCGCAATGAAAAAGTGGTTTATCTGCAGTGAACTAGACTAAATCTGACAGTGGTAGGTTTCTCATGCTGGTGCGCATTGGCGCGGAGGGCGTAGCCCGTAGCGGCAATGCGCACCGCGAACAGCAAGGAGTCCGCCATGACTCAGGAACAGAAGGTCATCCGTGCCAAGGTCGGCATGCTCGAGCTGGCCCGGCAACTTGGCAACGTCAGCCAGGCGTGTCGCGTGATGGGTTACTCGCGCGACAGCTTCTACCGATTTAAGGAACTGTACGACCGTGGTGGCGAGGCCGCGCTGCAGGAGATTTCGCATCGCCGGCCGCTGCTCAAGAACCGCGTAGACCCGCAAATCGAAGCGGCCGTCGTCGAACTGGCCCTCGAATTGCCTGCCTATGGCCAAATCCGGATCGCCAACGAAGTCCTCAAGCGGCATGCCCTGTCCGTTTCTCCACAGGGTGTCCGTAGCATCTGGCTGCGCCACGATTTGGAGACCATGCCCAAGCGCCTGAAGGCATTGGAAGCCAAGTCTGCCCAGGAAGGTCTGGTGCTCACCGAGGGACAGCTCGTTGCGCTGGAACGCGCCGAGCGCGAGAAGGAAGAACACGGCGAATTCGAGTCCGAATGTCCAGGCTACTGCGGCGCACAGGACACGTTCTATGTCGGGAGTCTCAAGGGCGTTGGCCGTGTCTATCAACAGACTTTCGTCGATACCTACTCGAAGGTCGCGTTCGCCAAGCTCTACGATCGCAAGACGCCGTTGCCGGCGGCTGACCTGCTCAACGATCGCGTTGTGCCATTCTTCGATAGCTTCGGCATCCCGCTGCTGCGCGTACTGACGGATCGCGGCACGGAATACTGCGGCAACCCCGAACATCACGAATACGAGCTGTACCTGGCCTTGGAAGATATCGACCATACCCGCACGAAGGCCAAGTCGCCACAGACCAACGGGATCGTCGAGCGACTGCACAAGACCATGCTCAACGAGTTCTACCGCATCACCTTCCGCAAGAAGATCTACGAATCGATCGGCGCCTTGCAGACGGACCTTGATGCGTGGCTCGACCAGTACAACAATGAACGGGAGCATCAGGGGCGATGGTGTTATGGCAAAACACCAATGCGCACCTTCCTGGATTCACTGGAACTCGCCAGGGAGAAACTCATTCCCCATTGACCCCATCCCCTCTATCGGCCCGGCCACCTGTCAGATCGAGTTCCGGCTAATACAGTTTATCCGACGACCTGAGCGAGCAATCGCGTTCCTCCCGCTTTCCTATGTCAATCGCTGATAGACTGCCCACCCGCGCTCTTTCCCCAGCTCCAGAAGCCTGTCCAAAGCCTCCCGCTTTGAATACCCGTAAGCCACTGACCGACCGTCGGATAGATCGTAGCGATACTTTCGATGAGATGGACCGACTTCGTCCGCAGGTACAGTAGTAACGGTCATTGTCGCGTCTATAAGCGCACCGTCGATCTGCACGAACAAATGTTCTTTGCTTGCCCTCCCAAGCGCTTTCTTGACCGCGTGTTCCGAATCGCGGATGGCAGTTTGACGCTTCGTCATATCGTTTCGTGCTCGTCTTATGTCATTCCCGTGAGCTTCGTCGCTCAAAACCCACTGCCCGACCTCTGCAGCTTCCTCTTCATATCCCTGAACGATCTTGGCAAGTGCTTCGTGAGGCGTCGGAAAGCTCAGGTTGTCAGCGTCGAAAAAACCTTCACTGAGTATGAGTCGGCAGTATCCCTCATCGTCACAGCAGGCATGCCAAATTGGATGCCCATCGGCCCGAATACAGTTCAACCAAAACCCATCGGCCATAGTCGCCACGAATCCGCGATTTCAGTTCCTCGACCGGGCTCAATTTGTTGGCCTTCCTCACATAGCAAAGTGCTGCCTGCTCGGTTTCGTGGAGGACAGGTCCATTCTTATACTCCGGCCCGTATCGCCACGCCGCCCATCGTCTGGAGTCAGTCAGCGGCTTCATCTCGCCAATGTATTGCCCGGCGTCGCCCTGCACCGCAAAGGAAGGCGGTCGTTGCCGGATCTCTGCCGCTACCGCCCAAAATTTCCGGATACTCTTAGCTTGACGCTCAGTGATTTCTTTCTTTTGCAGAGCCGCTTCCAGGTCTTGCTCCTCGCGCCTCGTACTTGTCCTGAGCTCAAACGCTCGCTTGTTCCTCGCTCTTGCAGCCTGACGCTGTTCAAGCTCGCTCATATAGTCCTCGTTTTGTTTTCCGTCGCGATCTACAGTCCGTTGAATTGAGGCAACCGACCAAACTTTTCCGCATATTTGAGCAATAGCACGCGTTCGTACACAGCTATTGTCGCAGCTTCGACAGCAGGGCCTTTTCGCTCGTACGGCCCCTTGGTCGCGCCAGAATGCCAAATCGTGAATCGAAGATTGCTTGCGGCAAGGTCGCCAGAGTGCTGTTTGTACGCCTTGACCGCCTCATGAGATTGTTCTAATCGTTGCTCGACGTGCGCCGACATCCCGATGTAGAGCACTGCTTCGTCAAGGTACCTATCCCCTCCGATCGTCGATCCGGCATCGACATCGCTTGTTGCCAACATATAGATGCCCAACAGCCCGAAGCCAACCGGCACATCGAAATCCCGCGACGGCCGCTCTCGATGTGCCCATCGCATCCATTGGGGAAATTCGATGGCAGGAATCTCGATCGCGGCCATGACACACTCTCCGTTTTCCGTGATTGCTCAGTCCGGAATGTCGGGTCCTTCACCCCACACAGCGAACCCAGCTCGATGTGCTCTCGCTAAGCGTGCGCGGTGCGCCACCAGGAACGGTGATCCTACTGCAGCGCTCTGGGTGAACCGATACACCAGTCGATCTCCCACGATTGAACGGACATAGCAGCCGCCTGGACCGAACACTCTGTCGCCGCGCATTCTCCCGACCGGCACACCGGATCCGATGTAGACAAAGTCATTCGCGACTTGAAGCGGCATCCCGTCTTTTGTATAGGGATCCCATGCATTTTCCTACCAATCGGCGCCGTTCTCGACATTGAGCGGTGCATTCAGGGCCAACTCTCGCCACTTGTACTTGATCCCGCGAGCGTCCAGTCGCCCCTTCACAGACGGCCATTCGCTTGCTGTTATGTGGTGAGCGACGACGCCCTCGGGTAACTCACCATACCATTCAGATTTCACAAACTCGTTCACCAGCGAATCCTTGATCCTCACTTCGACGCCAACATCTGTCATTTCCCACTCCTTTTGCTTTCCATGGTGTGCCGCGCTCCGTCAACGGCAAATCGCAGGGCGGATCCGTCCCGCCGTCTAAGCAAATACCTTAGGCACCACGGATGCGTAGCCCCTCGATCTTTGCCATATCGCGAATTTCCCGACGGAGATATGCTGCGATATGATCCAGCAAAGCTTTTCCAGTGAGACGGTCTGGTACTCCAAGTATCGAATACATCACCATATGCACATCGATCACATCGGGCGTCGCGGTCTTGCTGTACGAAAAATCTACGTCGTAGTTAGCCATTTGGTTCCCGTTCAACGCGGTTCGTTGTTCCATGCCCGCACGACAGCCGCCACAAACAGATGCTCGGGCGTACCCGGTTTAGCCATCAGCTCGGGGCCCATGTATCCGCAAGCATCGCATTGCATATATCCGACGCTAGCCGCCTTCACCGACGTGATTCGCTCTCGCTCCCGGCACTTCGGGCACGGGGCACATGCAGGTATTTCAACAGTCATCTTGTTTCCATGTTGGTCTTGACGTGATTCGCCACTTCGTGGCGCTGCTTTTTCTACGGAGTTTCGGGAGTTCGCTTCGCTCCTGGATGTGCTTGGCAGGATGAATCAGATTGCGTGTACCGCGCAGGCCCTGAGCGTACCCCCGCAAGCGTACCCACGGCGGATTATTGTAACCAAGAGTAACGGCGAGAGTCACTTTCGTTTCAGCCTGGGTGGCGAATCTTCACGCCGCCTCACGACACCTCATGTTCGTTCTCGCGCGTGTCCATTGAAGGCTGAAACGACAGGGGGATAATCAAAGCTGAACAAGTAGCAGGAGGATATGCGCCATGGATCAGGTAATGCGCATGAAGGATGTTGTAAAGAAAATTGGCCTCTGCCGCGCGACCATTTATGCAATGATCAGCCGTGGGGAGTTTCCGCGCCCCATACGCATCGGAGAACGTGCAACCGGCTGGCGCGAGTCAGAACTGGAGGCATGGCTCGCGAACCGCAGCGCCGCGCGAGAGCGGTCGGTCTCAGCGCTACCATCAGGCCGCTGAATCGCCGTGTGCAACATCACGAGCCCACGGCGAGCATCGTGCCGCGGCATCCCGAGGCGCCGCACCGGCAGACATAGCTGAGCCTCACCTCTTCGTCCGTTGTATCGTCAACGGCCAGCTGGTAATCCAGAAAGAGTTCCTCGCCGGGTGCGATCGCGGTCGATGCGTAGATAAACACACGGTCTTCGACCTCCAGCGCCTCGCAATTGGCGTTGCATGAGTGGTTCAGCCACCGAGCGCTGTTTCCCTGATGCCCGCCGTCGATTACGCGCCCGTCCGACAGACCGAAGAAATACGTGTGGCCAGCTGTGCCTGTACTTTCATGCTGTCTGATGGCCGCCGTCCACTCAATCGTCTCACCCTTGTATTCGAAAATCAGTTCTCCGGCTTCGAGTGCCCGTAACGCAAACACGCCGCGCCCATCCACGGGCGAGCGTCGAACCGCCACACGTCGCTGCATAACCTGTCTGTTCTGTTCTTTCATGGCGGGAGTATAGGGGAGACAAATTGCCACCTACGTGTACTTCTTGAAGTACTTGGCCATGTTCCATACCGCGAGCAGCGTCATCACGGAGACCGGCCAGAAGAGCAGATAGACGGGCAGACACAGCGGCGCAACAAGCCACACGATGGCCGTCAGCGGTATCACCCCAAATGCAAGCCCACGCTTTGCATGGTGGTAGCGGGTCGCAGATTCGTGGCCGCCCTGCGCCCGCCTGACGTGACGCGCCACCAGTCCATCCGTGAGTGCGACCACAACGGCCAGCACAAACTGCGGGATCGTCATCAGCAACATCGAGACGCGAACGCCGAACAGCTTCATTCCGATCATCGCCACGATCAACACCTCGCGTGTTGATCCGGTGAATGCGGGCCGCAGCATGGAGCCGAGGCCCTGAGCCGGCAGTGTCCCGGCCTGCCACGCCCGCGCAGAGGCATCGACGCCCGTCCAGCCAAACCAGCTCCAGTACGCGAGGTCTGCGGCACGCCTTGCGAGTTCGCGATCCGATGTCTGTTCCAGGTAATAACGGAGCAGCGTCTCAATTCCGCACACCGGATCGTCCCGCCAGAAAAAGTGAGCCGCCGCGATGTCAGCCAGCACCGACAGAAGCGATGCAAGCATCAACCATAGCGTCGCATGGATCGCCAGATCGACGATCCAGAAAAACGATTTCACACCGTCCGCGTTGCCATCCCGGCGCGCCGCGCTCATGCCCGCTCCTCTCAGAACCCTGCGCCCTTGCCCTCGACCGCCCAGGGTTCGCTGGCTAGGGGCTCGGTGTGGCTGAGGACTGGCAGGAAGCTGCCCACTGCGCCGCCGATAACGTCCGGCGCCACCCCACCTGCATCATCAAACGGCGATACGACCTGCACATAGGACACGTATTTCGCCCGCATATCGGCCACCACCTCATCCAGTCCGGGCAGCATGATGGGATCGTTCTCCTCCAGCAGTGGCAGCCGCACCTTGACCAGCTGGCCGCCCTCAATCAGCGCGAAGGCCTGGCCCTTCGGTAGTTGCGTGAGGTCGGCGGGTTGCAACATTGGCACAGGGCGTACCGAAATCTGGTCGTGCGTCTGCGCCGTGAAATGCACACCCTCCCCGCGCCGCACCGCATCCGTCGCCGACGAGGCGAGCGTCAGCGTCTTCACGTCGACCATCGGCAACTGATCGGTGAGGATCTGCGCGGTCGTCACGTATTTCACACGCAGCATCACGAGCGTGTTGAAGTTGCCGAAGATCTGCTCTGCCTTGGCCCGCGAACCGATCTTCGCTTCCACGTCGGCGCTCGTCTGCGTGTAGGCCGTCACCTGATAACCGGCCCCGCCTGCCTTGTTCACCATCGGCACGAATTCGTCGCCGACCAGTTCGTTGAATTCGTCCGCGTGGATCGATACGCGGCGCCTGCCGCTGGCGGTGCTCTGGCCGTAACCATGCCCATACTTGTAGATCCGGCCGGCAGTTGACGTGAGATCCGCAAACATCGCGTTGCCGACCACGCCCGCGACCTCGAAGTCGGATAACGCATCGAGCCCGACATATACGATCCCGCCGCGGTCCATCACCCGGTTCCAGTCGAACACGGGGCGCGGGTCGTCCGGGTCGCTGTAGTCGGGCGACAGCAGCTCCGACGTCCGCCCCGTGGTGAGCTTTTCCAGGAGGGGGTAGAGGGATGAGATCAGCTTGTCGAAGTAAGAACGCTCGTTGCTGATCACGGACAGCAGGCCATTGGCGATTGGATCGGTCCAGCCCTGCTGACGGATCAGGTTCGCGATCTGCAGCACTTCCTGGTTGCGCTGCAGGCGCATCGCCTGCTTCGCCTCTTCCTTCTCGAGTGGCTCCAGCCCATCTTCCCAGCCAGGGTGGTCACGATCGAGCCAGAAGCGGAAATACCGCAACGCCAGCCCGTCGATGTTCACCGCATTCTGGTAGATCATCTCGTAGGTCGGACGGATACCAAGCGCGCTCATCGCACGGGCCATCACGTTCACGAAGCGCCAGACGAAATCGCGGAACGCGGCGGACTGCCCCTCCTTCGGCAGGTTGCCCGCGATGCGCGTCGCGACCTCCGTGATTCGCGAGTAGGTGCCGATCGGGCTGTAACGCGCGGAGCGGTCCGGGTAGCCCAGATGAAAGAACGTGAATTCGCCCTCGCGACCGCAACGTTTCGCCTCCGCATACATGCGTAGCAGCAGGTCGACGTCGCCCTTCGGATCGAACACGATGACGATATCGCCGCGACGGATATCCTGCGCGACCAGAACCTCGCACAGGCGGGTCTTGCCCACGCGCGTCGTGCCGAGCACCGCCATATGGCCGACACGCTCACCGAGGTCGAACCAGACACCGCGCTCTTCGGGTTCCACACCGTGCAGGGCTGGATCGCCGCCAACCGGTGGCAGTGGCGCAACGGGATTCCACCATGCCTGCCGTCGCGTCATACGTGCAAGCCGGCCGTCGGGATAGCGCCGCTCGTGATCCCGTGCGAGGTCATAGAGATCGCTTCGGGCGAGCAGTCGCCGGTTCTCGGGAAGACGGGCCTGATACAGGCGCTGGGTGTGGATACCGCTCCACCGGAAACCGCGGCCGAGAAATACCTCCCTGCTGGAGCACGGGATGACCGCGGCCGGGATCACGTACTGCGGCAGGCGCCGCAGGTTGCGCTGGAAACGGATCAGTTGCCACGCCTGCCTGGCACGCGCCCAGGCCAGGGCGAGCAACCCGAGAGTCGTCAAACCGCCGGTCGCCGGGGTGAGCAGAAACAGCGCGGGGTGGGACCAGAGCACGCCCATTGCGGCAAGCGCGGCCACCGACGACAGCAGTTCGACGGGTCTGCGAAAGCGGTTCTCGACTGGATAGCCCATCGCCTGTCCGCTCGCGCCCGACGCCTACGACTGCCGCATGCCGTCGGCATCCTGCTCCGGCTTCTGCTTCGACTGGATCATCGCGTTCGGAGACGGAACGGGATTGAAGAACCGCTCGGGCTCGGGCACGAGCATCACGGACAGCTGCCGTCCGCCCGCACCCTTGATCGTGTAGTGGAGCAGATAGGAGCGCGCGGCGCCACCGGAATCCGCCGCCACCGGATAGCCCGATTTCTGGAAATCGCGCTGCACCTGCTTCCATGGCTCAGGCGCTCTGCCGTCCTCAGCTGGCGTCTGTTCGATCGCCTCGGGGTGCGCCTGCGCGAAATCGCGGAACACCGCAGGCGTCACGAGCAGCATGCCCTCCGGCACGAAGTGCACCCGCGCCATCGATTCGTTGTACGGCAGTGTGCCCGTCGCGATCCCTTCCTGGACCCAGGCCATGAAACGCTCGGCATTCGGTCGCGGTTGCCGGCCGCCCTCGCGTGAAGCCACGGACCGGGCCGGCGCCTTCGCTTTCTGCTTCGGGCGCATCGGCGAGGTGACCTGGTCGGGCACAGGTCGGTCTGCCCTATGCGCCTTCCCGTCACGAATGGCTTCGGCCTGCAGCGTCGATGCGCTCTCGACGTCAGGCAGAAAATCTGGCGAGTCAACGGCCGAACGCGGCTGAGGAGCATTTGTGGCTGACACCGGTATGGGCTCATCGACTGCTGCGCCAGTCAGATCAGGCATGACGAGCAACATGGATGCCGCTGCGTCGGGTTGTGCCGCGGGCGCTCCCTCAGGAGCAAGCGTTGCCTCAGCAGGCCCTGGTTGTTCCGACTCATTCGCATCCGCGAAACTGGAATGGACAGCGACCGCACTGGATGCCATGGCGGCCGACGCGTCCCCGACCGGCGGCGCCGCGCCCATTCCAGCCTCGATGGCTTCAACTACTCGAACCGCGTCGGGCGGAAGTGCACGGGGATACTGGCCTGGATTAGCGTACAGCCGGTCGAGCGGAAAGCGGAGAACCGTAAAGGTCTGCTTCCAGGCTCCCAGCGTCACCTCGACGGTCCAGATCGCACCGTCTTCCGGCGTGGGAACGAGCGCGCCGTACTCCTGCCAGGTGTCGAAGAGCCGGTTGTTATCGGTCGGGATACCGGCCGCACCAGGCTGTTGTAGTTCGTTTCGGGCCAGCCACGCCCGCACAGCCTCGGCAAACGTCTTCGCGACGCACCACAGGGATTCGCCGTCGCAGTATCCGGTTGCACCCGCACGGTTCATCGGCACCTCGCCTTCGGCGAGCAACCGCCGTAATCCACCCATCAACCGCTCGATCAGCGGAACGGCGCGAGCTGTCGCAAAGCGGGTGCGAGGGCCCGAGAGCAGGTTCTGCGCAACCGAGCGCCGGTCCGCTTCCCCCACAATCTTCGCGAGTGCCCCGTCCTTCGCGCCGGCGTCGCCGGAGAGGTACGCTGCAAGTTCGTCGATGACTGGCGGATATTCTGCGAGCCAGGCAAGCGATGCAGAGGAAACGAGGCGCTGGAGCAGCACGATGGACAGCCGCGCGTGCTCGCCATAATCACGCTGCGCCGGCTCCGGAAAATCTACCCGGTACCACTCGCCGCCCTGCCCGTTCATGCTGCCCGCCAGCGGCACCCAGGGCCGCTCGGTCGTACCGCTCACGATTTCAATCTTCAGGTCTGCCAGGGGTTTACCGATGTCGTGCAGCAACGCGGCGACCAGCACGGCATAACTGCATCGCGCGCCGTGCTGCATCTGGTCCTCGGGACTGGCGCCGAGTGGCAGCCGGTAGCCCTCGCGGAAATGCAGTGCAGACCGCGCCACCTCGAGCAGATGGATCAGCAGGCCACCGGGCTGCGCGTGATGATGGGATTCCGATGCGGGCAATAGTTGCACGAATTCGGAGAGTTGCTGGATCAGCGGCGCGACGTCCCTCCGCTCACTCTCAGCCGCCAGGCCCAGGCTGCTTCCGATACTGCGGACTGTGCCCTGCATGCCAGTTCGCACGAGGAGCTCACCGGACGCGAGTACGGGCAGATGCTGCGCAGACGGCTGCGAGCGCCGCGGTGTCGGAACGGCTGCGCTCGCAGCAGGCAATGCTGGCTGGGAGAGCCTCGTGGAGGCCGCTGAAGCGCGTCCCAGCCAGGTCAGGGCGGTACTGAGTGCCATGTGGGCTCGGAGGAGGTAAGTGCAATCGGGTTGCGCGGCGTGCGCAGTGCCTCGTTCAACTGTCCCCACAGTACGCAGTCGCCCTCACTCCCGGTCCGGAATAACTGCACGGCATGCGGACGTCGCATGCAGTCATGTCGAACGCGCGGGGACCGGAAGTCCCGGTCAGCCAGGCTGTCCTTTCCTGGCCCTTTCCGACGTTTCCCGGCGTTCGCCGCGGCGTTTTTCTCCCTTACTGCAAGCGCCTTTTTACCCTTCACCCTTTGCGCCTTTCAGCGGGTGAAGCGACTCATCCCAAGCTTCACCCGCGGCCTTTGGATAAGGCCCTTCCCTTTTGGACGTCCTTTGTTCCCCTTGCCTTTGCAGCCTTCCGCCAACGCCTTTGTATCGCGCTGGACAGTCTGTCCTGGCAACGACCCGCGACCAGGCAGTCCGCAAAAACCTGCCGCCCCGGACGCACACACGTACAGGTATCTGGCCCATCTGCGCGCCATCGCTGCCTACAGTGAATCCGTCGGTCCGCTCCCCCTGGGCCGACGCGCGCTGTTGGCCTGCCGGGATGCTCCCCGCGTCCGGCAGGCTCTTTTTCTGGTTTTCGTGATCATCGGCGCGACGTGGGGATTGGCAACAACGGATGAGGTCAATGGTGAAGTGTGTGTGGATCGTTCTGGCGGGTGCAGTGATGTCCGGGCTGGCGTTCAGTTGCCGGGCCGACTGCATCGATGACGCCGCGCGCTTTCATCACGTGAACGCGCGGCTCGTCCGCGCGATTGCCACCGTCGAGTCCGGGCAGCACGCGAACGTCGTCCATCTGAATGTCGACGGCAGCACCGATATCGGATTGATGCAGATCAACAGCCGGTGGCTCGCAATGCTTTCGCGATTTGGTGTCTCGCGTGCCGATCTCCATGACCGCTGCACCAACGCCTATGTCGGCGCGTGGATCCTGTCGCAGAACCTTCGTCGCCTCGGCCTGAGTTGGGATGCCGTGGGCGCCTACAACGCCGGTACGCACGAGAAGCGCATCGCGTACGCGCGCCGCGTGTATCGGGCACTCAACACGACGGCCTCACGCCTGCCTTCTGCATTGTCCGATCCCACAGTCGTTCAGCAAGGTGCGCCGGCTTCCGGGCTGATCGCGAAACTGTTCCAGCCTCTCACATGGGGAGGCGATCAATGAGCCGGTTGACGTATGAATATGCGCTTGAGGTACTGAACGACTACCTCAGTCCGCTGCAAACCATGCTCGCGGATCCTGACGTGCAGGAAATCATGGTCAACCGCGCCGACGCGATCTTCGTCGAGCGCAACGGGAGCGTCACATACGTCGCCGGGTGCGAGCTCGATCCCGATGCGCTCGACCGTGCCATCACGATCCTAGCGAACGTCAATGCAAAGGAGCAGACCCCGCTGCTCGATGCGCGCCTGCCTGGCCTGCGCCTCGCCGCTGCCCGGCATCCGGTTGCGGTACACGGCGACATGATGTCGATCAGAAAGCATTCGTGTCGACGTATTGGACTTGCCGACTATGAGCGCAGCGGCGCGTTCGATGTACTTCGAGGTGCGTCACCGCTCACCGCGCGCCGCTGCCATACCGCGCTGCTGGAGCGTCTGGCTGCGGGCGGCGCTGCGCTGCGCGAGTTCTTCGAATGGGTCATGCGCGAGCGCATCAATGTCGCGTTCTCCGGTGGCACTTCCTCCGGCAAGACCACACTGCTCAACGCGATGATCGATGCCGTACCGCAGGCAGACCGCGTCGTCACGATCGAGGACACGGCGGAGCTGCGAGTGCATACGCCCAATCACGTCGCGTTCGAGACCAATCTCGGCATCACGATCCGCGACCTCGTGCGCTTCTCGCTGCGGGTACGCCCGGACCGGATCATCGTCGGGGAAGTCCGGGGCGCCGAAGCTTTCGACCTGATGGAAGCGCTGAACACCGGACACCCCGGCTCCATCGTCTCGTTCCATGCCGACTCGTCCGACACCGCGCCCGCCCGGCTGGAATCGCTCATCCGCATGAGCGACGAAGGCCGGCTCCTGTCGATCGACGACCTGCGCCAGAAGATCGCCTCCACATTCCGGTTCTTCGTGCACGCCGAGCGCCAGGGTGCAGTGCGTGGCCCGGTCGAAATCCGCGAAGTGCTCGGCGCCGGGAATGGGCGCTACCAGACACGTTGCCTCTTCTCCCGTTTCGCCTCGCATGAGGAGATGTTCCATGCATGATCAGCATCATCGCGCCCGCCCGCTCCGCAGCACCAGACGGGTCATCTCCGCATTCCGCCAGCACGGCGCGGATCTGCGCGACGCATGGCGAACCGTCGTCGTCCGGCACCATCGGGCGCTGCGCCTGATTTTCGCCGCCCTCTGGCTCGGCTCGATTCCCGCCATCGCGCATGCCGGCATCTGGAACGGCGGCCTGTGCACGGTGTATCAGGACGTGCTCGATAACGAACTGCTGGAGGTCGTCTCGCTCTCCGCACTCGTCGGCTCGATCGTGCTGTGGCTGCTCGACGACGGCCGCAGCAACATCAAGACGCACGTGCTGCGCGGCGTGCTCGGCACGCTGGCGATCCTGAACATGCCGCTGCTCTGGGCGCAGGTATTCAATCACGGTGCCGCGTGCACGGGCAGCATCTGACGGGAGTCCGCATGGAAACGCCTCGTCTCGCCAGCCGTGACGCCTCTGTCGAACAACCCGATCCGCAGGATCCGGCGGACCCGCTCGCGACACGCATCCGCAAGACCATGCTCGAACCCTTCCTGCTGCTCGGGATCGACCGCAAATGGTGTATCGCGCAGGGTGCTATCGTCATAACCTTCGCAGCCGGCCTGCGCAGCGGCTGGGTGCTGCTCGCAGTACTGGTCACGCATCCTGTGCTCTGGCTCGCCGTCCGGCGAGACCCTGACCAGATCCGCTGCTATACGAAATACAGCCGTCAGGGCGACTATTACGAGCCCCGCCAGTTGCTGCGCCAGAAGGTCAATGCCCGTCCGAAAGGCTTTGCCCGGGGGATGCCGTGCTGAAGCCCTCTGTCACTCTCTCGCCACTACCCCTCTCTCCGTACGATGCGGAATCGCTTGAGCGGGTCGCGCAGCGTACCGATGGTGACCGCCGTTCGACCGCCGAGATGGTGCCGTGGCTGTTCCGCTTCAGTGACTCGCTGATCGTCAACAAGGACTCGTCGGTGATGGCGACGTATGAGTTCTCGGGTCCCGATGCCGATGCGCTCTCGACCGGCCACGTGCTCGAACTGATGGACAACCTCATCACGTCGCTGCGCGATATCGCGCGCCGGCCCGTGACGATGTGGTGGACCGTGCACCGCCGCCGCAGTGCCCAGTATCTGAGCGCGCCGATGCCTGACCCCATCTCGCAGCGCGTTGACGATGCACGGCGCGACACGTTTGAGCGCGGTGCGAACTATGCGAACCGCCACTTCGTCACGTTTGCGCTGGCCCCCGAGGTCGGACTCGACCGGTTTGCGGGCAAGGTGACGCACGGCATGACACATGACCGGCTGTCGATCGTGCAGGCATTGATGCAGGCCGTGCGCGGCACATTTTCCGACCAGTACCTTTTCGCGTATACAGCTTCGGAACTGGCTGCCGTCGTCGAGACCTTCGAGAATATCCTGTTTGGATTCGTCGCCGGCAATCCGCGACTGGCCTGCCGTCGACTCCGCGGTGACGCACTGGGTGCATTCATGCACGCGTGCTGCTCGCCGCCCAGCGATCACGTGCACACCGTGCCGGTACCGGATATTCCCGCACTGGACCTCGCGATGTGCGATACCGAGGTCCGCCCCGGTCACGACTACCTGCACTTCTACTCGCACGGACGCCAGCGCTTCGCGATCGCGGCCGGCATCCCTGCCCGGCGTGACTTCTGGCCGGACAGCGTACTACCCACGAGCCTCGACGGCCTGCTAAAGGTGCCCGGGGAGCTGACGGTCAGTCACTGCTTCCGGCTCACCACGCCGACCGCCGCGATGCGCTTCATCGACGGCGTCCGTCGCTATCACGAGGGGCGACGGCTCGACACGCGCTCGCTGCTGGCCGCTACGCTCCGCGGCGGGGACACCTCGGGGGCCCGCCAGAACCAGTCCCGCTCGACTGCCGCCGACGATGCCAACCGGCGTATCGGCAAGGTCGAGATGGCCGAGGAAATGTATGGGTACTACAACCTGTCGGTCCTTTCCTTCTCGCCCGTTTTCGAGACCACGCCGTTCGATGATGACGTCGCCGTCGAAACGGCGTGGACGCAGGCAGTCGCGACGCACCGGGCAGTCGAGGAAGCGCTGCGCGCCGCGCACTTCACGCCGGTACGCGAAACCCTCCACGCCTTCTCCGCCTTCGCGACGAGCATCCCCGGCATGTGGCGCGAATGCGCGCGATGGTCGTTCATCGACACCGCCGCATTGGCACGACTGCTGCCACTGCGCGGGGTGTCGGACGGGCACCGGATCAACGCACATCTGACGAAAGAAACCGGCACGTTGTGCCCTGCGCTGGCCGCCTTTCCGACCGAATTCGGCACGCCCTACTGGTTCACCGCCT
Source organism: Paraburkholderia sp. EG304 (assembly GCF_046543485.1). NCBI lineage: Bacteria > Pseudomonadati > Pseudomonadota > Betaproteobacteria > Burkholderiales > Burkholderiaceae > Paraburkholderia > Paraburkholderia sp. EG304. The sequence goes on from NZ_JBKGUA010000022.1 coordinate 32,930, forward strand.
TCCTCGCCGACGTCGGGCACATGCTTGTGTGCGGGCGCACCGGATTTGGCAAGACGATCTTCATGCTGCTGTGCGCGACGCTGTTCCGCAAGTATCCGGATGCGTGGCTGTACGGGTTCGACAAGGACCTGTCGATGCGTATCCCGGCGATCCTCCAGGGCGGACGCTACCTGCAGTTCGATCATGACGCAGCCGGCGCTTCCGATGACGAACGTGCACAGATGAACCCGCTCGTGCTGCTCGCGGATCTCCGGCACCGGGAATTCCTCGTCGAATGGATCGTGATGCTCGTCCAGCAGCGCGGCACCTACCGGGTGACGGCGGGAGACCGCCGCGAACTCGAAACCGCGCTTGCTGCCACGCGCAGCCGCAGCGACCGGCGACTGTGGCGACTGCGTACGGTCCACGCGTCGCTGCCTGCCGGTCCGCTTGCCGACGAACTGGCACTGTGGGTTGGTCCAGCCGTTCACGCGCACTATTTCGACAACGTGCGCGACAGCTTCGACCATGACTCGAACGCTGGCCAGTGGGTGTCGATGGCGACGGACCGGATTCTCGCCAGTCCGGCCATTGCCCGCCCGTTCCTGTCGTATGTGACCTATCGCATCCAGGATTCGCTCGAGCAGCGTCGCGCCTCGGGCGTCATCGGTCCCACGCTCGTGATGCTTCCGGAAATCTGGAACCTGCTGGACGACGATGCGTTCGCCGCGCAGATCGGGAACTGGATCGTCACGATGCGCAAGAAGCTCGGCTGCGTGTGGATGGACGCGCAATCGCCCGAACAGGTCTCGACCTCGAAGATCTGGCCGCAGATCCGCGACAACGTCCTCGTGCGCGTGTTCGTGCCGGTCGAAAACTTCACGCCGTCCGCGAAAGCGGCTTACCAGCGCGATTTCGGCCTGTCCGACGCCCAGATCCGCACGATCCAGCAGCTCGTCGCCAAGCGCGACTACTTCGTGACCGAGCAGGGCGGCGCGTCGCGGCGCATCTCGGTGCCACTGGACCCCACGTCGATCGCCATCCTGCGATCGGAGATGAGCGCACAACTGATGTTCGACCGGCACCTCCACTCGGGACGTCTCGACTGGAAGGAACGCTACATCGACGAAGCGATGAGCCAGGCCAGCATGGGGGCGACTTCGACATCGGAACAGGAAGTCCGTCATGCGTAAGTCCACGATTCTCGGCATCGCGCTCGTCGCGGCCCTTCCCCTGATCCTGCACGCGGGTGCGGCTCACGCCGGTGGCGGCCTTGACGGGGGCGCCACCGAAATCACGCAGTTGCTGAACCATGCCGAGCTGGCTTCTTCGGTCGCCCAGCAGGCGCAGATGGTCGAGCAGAACGTCCAGGCGCAGATCACCCGCCTGCAGCAGTACGTGACGATGGTCCAGAACCTGAAGCAGGTTCCCAACTCACTGATCGACCAGACCATCGCTCCCTACCGGACACAGCTTGCGAGCTTCCAGTCGTTGTCCACCGCTGTCACGCAACTGCAGCAGGCGGCCACTGCCACGAATGGGCTCTTCGGTCGCAGCCTCTCCGAGATAAATACGACGGGCATGTCGCCCTCGCAGTGGCTGTCGGCCTACACGTCGCTCGCGTCGACACGTGGCGGTCTGTATCAGCAACAACTGACACAGGACATGCAGAATCTGGACACGCTCGCGCAGCGCGCGCAGAACCTGCAGCAGATCCAGTCTCAGATCCCAGGTGTCACGGGCAATGTGCAGGGCCTGCAGATGCTGAACCAGCAGTCGAATGTACTTGCTGGCGAGATGGTCGACCTGCATGCACTCGTGCAGCGCCAGGTTGCGCAGCAGATGCAGGACAGGATCGCGCAGTCGCAGGCTCAGGGCAACGCGGCACAGCTTGCTGCCGCACGTGCGGCAGCGCTCGGCCAGACCAACCAGCAGGAGCAGCAGACGACGCAGGGCGCGCCCGACTTCGATCTGCTGCAGGACCAGTAGGAGAACCAGGGATGTTGCTGCGCTGGCTGATTCGCCATCTCTGTGCGACGCCCGCCGAGTTGCGCGTGGTGCTGCACGCCCTGCAGCAATACCGTTTGCACAGCCGCGTGCCGTTCGAGGAGCGCGACCCGCACTGGTCGTTCGACCGGCGCATCACCCGCAGCGTACGTCTGTCGCTGCTCGTTGGACTGCTGGTCGTGCATGTCGAGAGCCCACAAGTGTTTGCGGCAGCCTGGATCGCACTGCCATTGGCTCTGCTGCTCGCGTTGCTGCGTCTCGGCGGCGCCCTGCGGTAGCAAACCGCCCACGATGGTGCGAACAGGTTGCGACCATGAACGACGTCATTTCCGTGCTCAACGCACTCTTCGCTGCGATGCAGGCGAAGGGGATGAGCCTGCAGACGCTCTTCCTCTCCGACGGCATGGATCTGCTTGCCGCGCTCGGCCTCGTCATGGCGACGTGGCACGTGTTCCTGTGGCTGCTCGAAGGCGACTTCCCCGGCTTCTTCGCGAACATGTTCCGGCATCTGATCCGGTGCGCGGTGATTCTCGTGCTGCTCACGGCCTGGTCCAGCACCGTGCACAGCTATTTCGTCGACAACATGCAGACAATGGCGTCACGTGTGTCAGGTGGCGAGGGCAATCCCGGTGACCTCCTGCGCGCGCTCGTCAATGCCGCCTCGACCATCATCCAGGGCGTGCGCACGGAAGCGGCACAGGTGTGCGAGCAGGTACCCGACATCACGCCCGATGGCGTGGTGATCCCGAACACCGACCATCAGGTGTGCGGGGCCGCGAACGATGCCGGGGCGAACTCCGCAGGCCTGAACTCCATCTGGACGTTGGTCAAAAACCTGCCGCTGATCCTGCTCGCATTTCTCGCGAAGGCGCTCGCGGTTATCGCGATCGCGCTGATGACGATGATCTTCGTGGTCGTCGTGCAGTTCGGTTCGTTCCTGCTCGACATTGCCTTCTGCCTTGGGCCGGTGCTGATTCCCTGGTATGTCCTGCCTGCGGGCGAATTTCTCTTTGACGGCTGGCTGAGATTCACCATTTCAGCAGGACTCTTCAAGGTCGTCGCGTGGCTGATGATGGCGATCGTCGACAGCGGTGTATTGCCGGGTATCCAGAGCCTCGTGCAGCAGGCCGCCGCGCAGAATGGCACGAACAGCGATGCCTATTACGCGACGAACTACCTCGCGATGCTCGCGCTCGCGCTGGTCTGCGGTGTCGGGGCCTTCATGATGTGGCAGGTGCCGGAGATCGCCAGAGCACTTGTCACCGGCGGTGGCGGAGGAGCGGTTAAAGGCTTCGGGAAGGGCGCGATCGGCCGCCAGATCACACCGGGGATCCTCAAATGAGGTCAGTGATGATCCTGCCGGTGCGACGCGTAATACGACGCCCATTCCTGGTCCTGTTGATATCGCACCTCTTCATCGATGCGCTGCGCGTCGGCACGCTCCTTCGGGGTGGTCCTGATCCACGACCAGGCGATGAATGCGATTGCGCCCGCAAGCATCATCGCGACGCCAAAATGCTGTGCGCCGACCTGATACAGGACGAACGCCGCGACCAGCAGGATCGGCAGCACGAAATAGAGCAGGATGATCTTGAGCTTGGCCATGGCTGCACCCTCGCAGCAGGTGAACAGGATGCCAGTGTAGCACTGCGGGCATGCCCGTGCCGGAGGGACTAGGCGATGCGCAAACGCGTACAGCCCTCTTCCGGCACCGAGATATCGGGTGCCGATCTCTCGCCACCACCGAATACGGGAGAGGCGATCTCTGCCTGGTTTGCGGCATTCCAGCGTCCCATCTGGGAAAAGCGGCTCGCCATCAAGATGGCCGTCGCGTTCGCGCTGATTGCCGCCGGTGAATGCGCGGCGCTGATCGTGCAGAGCGCACACAGCGGTCCCCGCCCCTATTTTGTCGAGCACGACGAGAAAAGCGGCGCGGTGTGGGTTTCGGACCGTTATGCGGAAACCTACTCCGTCACCGCGGCGAACAAGCGTTATTTCCTCGTGAAGTGGGCCTCGCGCGTGTTCACGATCGAGGCGGACAGCCAGGACACCCTCACCCGTCAGATACCGGCAGCGTTCGGCTGGACGTCGGGTGCCGCGACGCAGGAACTCGAAACGTACATCACCGTAACCGATCCGGTCGCGCAGCGCGTCGTGCAAACGCCGGGTCTCACGCGCGAATTCGTCGAGAACTCGACGTCGTTCTCGCCGGACGGTCAGGTCGCTTACCTGATCTTCACGCTGATCGAGAGCGTGAACGGCAAACCGTCCCGACCGAAACAGATGCTGCTCACGGCCAGCTTCCTGCTCGCGCCCGAGACGCTGAAACCCGGCGAAGAAAAGGACAACCCGATCGGGCTGCGCATCACCCACTTCAGCCTCACGCCCTATGCGGGCGTCAATCCGGGAGCCACGCAATGAATCCTGTTGTCTATGCCGCGTGCTGCGCGGCATTGTTCATCGCATGCATCTGCCCAGCCGCGGCGCAGGTCGCAGCGCCAGAACCAACGCCCCCTGCACCGCTGCCGGTCAGTGCGGTGACAGCCATCACCTCGCAGCCGACTGTGAATACGAGGCCCACGCCAGCGCCGCATCTACGAGCCCCGAATCTCTCGACTTCCCGCGCGCCCGCGTCCCGAGCCCATATCAATGGGCCGTACCCTGCACCCGACGATTCGTCGCTGGTGGTCTATGACTATGATCCGGATTACCGGTATCCGGTCCTCGTACGAACGAACGAAGAGACCCATCTGGTTTTCGGTCCCGACGAAGAAATCGTTGGCGTCTACCTGTCCGACACTGGCAAGCGCTGGCTCGAACATACCGCCCTCACGAAGCGCGACGTATTCATCGAGGCGCGCCTGCCCGCACTCGACAATGCAGCGACTGTCATCACGACGAGGCGGCGCTACGAACTGGACCTCCGTTCGTCGGACCATGACGCGGCGTATCAACGCGTCTCCTGGCACTATCTGGATACCGACGCGCAGATGACGGCGGGACAGGTCTCGCCCTTCGGCATCGAATACCCGGGCAACGTTCCAGGCGCGAATACCATAACGCAGGCAGATGGCGGCGCACCGGCGGACTCACCCGTGTCAGGTGACGTGCGCGCGGCCGGTCCACGCATCCCCCTCGATCACGCGAACTTCGACTATCGGATCGAAGGTAGCGCACCATTCGCTCCGGTGACCGTGTTCGACGACGGGCGCTTCACGTACCTGCAGTTTCCTCATCACGCCGAGCTGCCCGCCATCCTCGTCATGGACGAAAAAGGCCAGGCCGAGATCGCGAGCTTCATCCCGCTCGGGGGCGACTTCTTTGAAGTGCAGCAGATCACGACGTACGGTCTGCTGCTAAGACGCGGCAAGGAGGAGGTCCGGGTTTTCAACGGTCGCGGTCACGGGTGTGGCCTGTTCGGCTGTGACTCCGCCCGCATGAAGAACGTCTACGGGAAGTCGTGACCATGGCCGCTCCCGAAAACAGCAGCGCCCCGCTCACGCAGGAACCGGCGAAACTCACGCGTATTCGCCGCAATCTCGCGAAAACGCTGCTGATTGTCCTGTGCTCGGCGCTGCTCGCGATCGTGCTCGTCCATGCGCTATCCCATCCCCACGAGACCGCGGCCGAACGGCGCGAGCGTGAACAGATCGAGGCGGACGCCCGGCAGCCCAAGGCTTCGCCCGATGCGATCCGCAAGCGCCTCGAGGACCAGCGCAACCTGGCACTGGCTCGTGCGGGTGATGTGGCATCGGGCGCGAGCGCCCCGCTGGGCGGCACGCCACTCGATGGCATCCCCAAAGGCGCGCCCGGAGACGATAGCGGTCCACTCCCCCGCAACTACAGGAATGGCGGTGAAGCATCGGGAACGGGCGATGCCGATCGCCTCGCCTTGCAGCGGCAGATCGAAGCCATGCAGAGCCAGTCGCTCGTCGCCTACGAAGACACTGGCAGCGGCACCAGCAACGCGCCCGCCGGCAAAGTCTCGCCGCTCGATCACATCGCGGACAACCTGTCGCAACACCTGGACCAGCAGACGGCGGCGGGCCGCGCCGCTACGAGCAGCGGCGAATCGCCCGCATCGGGACGGTCCTCCGTGAGCGTATCCAGTGCGACCGATCATCGGAACGCCGACTGGATCAGGCAGCAGGGCGAAGGAAACGACGACAGCGCACCGCTGGTCCCGGTCCCTGTCGGTTCACCCTACATGGTGATGGGCGGTACACCGATTCCCACCGTGATCCTGCAGGGCGCGAAGAGCGATATGCCCGGTACTTTCCGCGCGATGGTCGATCGCGACATCTACGACAGCATCGACGGAAGCTGCCTGCTGATTCCGAAGGGCACGCGGATCCTGGGTCGCACGAATAACGATGTGGCGATCGGTCAGGACCTGATGCTGATGGCCGCCACGCGGATGATCTTCCGCCACGCCTCGATGCGGCTCGACGGCCTGACCGGCAACGACCCCGATGGTGAAGCCGGTGTCAGCGCCGACGTCAACAATCACTTCTTCAGGATCTTTGGATCGACGTTCCTCATCGCAGGTGTAGCGGCCTGGCTCGGTCACAACCAGAGCCAGTCGAACGGTACGACGATCAACATCAACGGCGGCATGTCGACCGATCTGTCGGAAGCAGCGGCGCAATCGCTATCCCAGACCACGCAGACGATCCTTCAACGCAACATGAACATCCAGCCGACGCTGCGGCTGGAGCCGGGTCAGCGCATCACGTTCATCACGCAGCGCGACATGCTGCTGCCGCCCGGCACCACTGACGGGAGTTGCCATCGATGAAACCCTTCACCGCCCTGCTTTCTGCAACCGTACTGCTCACGGCCTGTCTGCTTCAATCAGCCTGCGCCGAACCACCGACCGCAATGGGTCCGGTCTACGATTTCGACTTGGATCTGGGCGGTGACACCGCAGTCCGGCCATATCAGGTATTCGACGACGGCCAGCGGATCTACCTGCAGTTTGACGATCCGAAGCACGTGCCCGCCATCCTGGCAGATACGCCAGGCGGACCATTGCTCCTGCGTTGGCACCCTGACCCGCCCTACGTCGTCGTCGATCAAATGGAAATGGCGCTGGTGTTCCGGGAAGGAAACCGTGTAGCGCGTGCCGAGCGTGCGAGCCGCAATGGGCCGCCAGCGAGCGCGCATTTCGGCTCTGCGGGGCCGCGCCGCCTTACACCGTCGAGCCCCACGGGTCTGCGGCCGTGACCCACAGGCTCGCACCCGCAGTCTATCTGTGGGCTTGCTTCGGGTGACGCGGCTGCTGACCGGGTCCTGGCAATCAGATTCGACACTTGCGTATTCGCGCAACAGGTCACGACACCCTGTCTGGAGAAAACATCACTGCGCTGATCAGCCTAGTTGTCGTCCCCGAGTCTCGCCGGAATATCCATCTGTTGATGAAGGATGCGAATCACGTCAATCAGCGCCGTCGACTCCCTGAAAAACACGACATGCATTCCAACCAGCGCTTTGCTGTAGCCTTCGCGCACATCTGCTGCGGACAGACTCGGCTGGGTACCGTCGGCCAGGCCGGAAATGGTGCTTTCGATGCCCAGGATGTAATGCTCAGCCTGCGCCTCCCCCCATCTCCCGGCCGTGTAATCCCAGATGTCGTCAAGGTCACGCTCGGCCGCAGGAGAGAGAACATAAGCCTTCATGCGGTTCTGTTCCGCTTGCCCGCAATGTACTTGCGAAAATCAAACGGGCGCGACGGCCCGGACTGCTCGCCTTCGATCAGGGCGTTTCGCAGCGCCTCCAGCCTGGCTTCCTCGGTCTCGAGCAAGCGCAAGCCGGCGCGCACAACGTCGCTCGCCGTGCTGTAGCGGCCGCTGCGCACGCGATCATCGACGAATTCCGAAAAGTGTTCACCGAGTGTGAACGATGTGCTTTTGCTCATGGCCCGAACCTCCTCCACCAAGAATACCAATTTCTGGTATTTGATGTCGAAAAATCTCGCCCTAGATGGCTCGGATTTAAAGCGGCAACGCAGCATCACAGTCAAATCGGACTGCTTTAACCGAGCGTGCTGAAGGTTAGCGCGCAGGGCGTTTTGGTCGGGAGAACGCCTCTCCTCGGAGCATCACGTTCCGGCCCTTTATGTCTGAAATCTCCCGCGTACATGCTCCGTGGATAGCCGAAAACCATGTTGTCACGCAGTGAGCGGGAGCCTGACTTCGTCAAGGTCATGACGATACCCGCTCCCATGCCGGAACAACTGCGGAGAGAACATCAGGCCGTCGCGTCGCGCAGCGCTTTTGCCTGGAGTCCAGCCAGTTGGGCAAGCGCATCCGCCGCACGCTCGACCGGCACAAAAATGTGATCGTGAAACGCGGCGGCCACGACATTGCAGCTGATGCTGGCCCGGGTCAGCGCCTCGGCGACCGCCGCGGTGAGCCCAACGGCCTCCAGATCGGAATGGACCGTCAACGTGATCCACGCTGCGCGGAAAAGCACCGGCAAGCCTTCACGCAATGCTGTCTGCTCGTCGATGATGATGGTCAGTCCTTCACGCTCGCGAAACGTTGCCACGGGCGCCAGTCGCGACACGTCCCTGTCCGGCTGAACGGATGAAAAGACGTAGGCACCATCGTTCAGCTCCGGCTGCATCGACGCCAGCAGTTGCTCAAGTTTCGTAACCGGTTGGCTCACCGCGCTCCCCGTCGGGCAAGAAGTTTTGTCGGACTGGAATACCGGCCGTCACGGTCGGTATCCAACACTCGCTAACACGATATTGTGAACGAATCAGAAACATATCCGGCATTCTGATGAGCTCACGTGACATTACACTGCAGGTTCCCGCCAAAGCCCCAATCTCACGGATACAAGCCAAAAGAGTCAACGCGAGCAGCCCTCTGACTCATTCCCGAATCCGGCCGGAAACCACACTCCAGTCCGCCGGCATTTCAGAATATAACGTATTACACATATTATTAGTTTTCAAGTCCTTCTTTGCTTTCGTCTGTCCACGCACACTTGCCGCATTTCAGGGTGGGAGCGGCAGTGACAAGGCAGCAAGGCGAGCATGAACAACTGGTCAAGGCAATCGGGAAGGCGATTTCTACCCGACGCAAGGCGCTCGGCCTGACCCAGGAACAGCTGTCCGAAGCGGCTGGTCTCGCTCAGGCATCGCTCTCTCACATCGAACGTGGGGTGACGTCCCCCAGCCTCGAACGCCTTGCCCAGCTCGCCGGCATCCTTGAGTGCCGGCTGTCGGATTTTCTTGGGGAAACCGCCACCGGCCCGGCCGACCGCGCAATGCGCATCCATCAGAAGCTCTCGGTACTCACCCCGCTCCAGCAGGATGCACTGGAGCATCTCATGGATGAAGCCATCACCCTGACCACGAATGTCCGGGCCGCTGGCAAGCGGCGCCCGCGCAAACAGAACCCATAACCACACCGACGGTCCAGCGGTGCGCCGTTTCCCCTATATGCTCACCCGCGCGGTGGCGATCTTGGCGCGCCCTGAATCTGCGCGCTGCCCGCGGTACCCGCTTTCACCTGATCTGCCGTCTGGATAGATGACCCGCGCCGAACGCGGTACGGATCAGGCAGTGAAACAGGGTGACATATCGTGAGATCGCATTGAGCGCCCATATATTCATCTGGACTGCGAATAATCCATAGCAACAGGTTGCCTTGACTTTTTGGTGTTGCCGGCTACGATTCACAACTGAAGTTGCCCGCTGGAATTCGTCCAGCATCCTTTGCAGTACCGTCGCCCGTGCGACACCTTTTGCGGTTGCGCTTCGTCCCGTCGTCTGGACCACCGCAGGTCACCTGATCTGAAGCTTCCTTGTTGACCCGTCTGGGGAATTGTCATTCCCCGACGCGGGTATGGCGATTCCCTTTTTTCGTTCTGGAGAATCGTCATGAACCAGTCTGTCGAACCCCGCAAGTATTTCGATCTTCATCTGCGCGGCCTCGGGTATCTCTCCCGCGTCCGCGATGTCGCCTCGCGTGGCAATGGCCGCAGCAAGGCCAAACCCTTTCTTGCATGCTCGATCTCCGCGTTTCATGGCGATCCGAACGTTGATAACGGCATCGTCTATCTTCCGCTCGACCTGATCGTCTCCGGCGAAAAGGCAAAAGAAGCAGTTCGCTCCGTCATGGACGACGCCAATGATCGGGACGTGAAGGTGCTCGTCGCCTTCCGGTCCGGTGATCACTATATCCGTACGTTCGAATGCACCGGCAACCGCGCTGGCGAAACGGGCTCCGTCCTCAAAGGGCGTCTTCTCAAGCTCTTCTGGATCAAGGTCGACGGCCAGGAAGTCTGGCGCGACGAAGGCGACGACACCGAAGCGGGTGCCGATAGCTCGCGCGAAATCGTCGACGGGCGTGAGTCATCGACCGAGCATCGCGATGACCGCGGCACCCCTGAAGTCGGAGAACCGGTCGACGGGGGCAAGGATGAAGACTCCGGTGAAGGTGCACCGGCAGTTGACGCAACCGCCAGACACGCCGCGCAGCGCACCAACCGCTATCCGCCACTTCGCCGTCAGGGCGGCGGCAACATCCGCCAACCTGCTGCCGGCAACCGGTAAGCGGCAACAACATGGTCCCCGCCCGGCGCGGGGACTCATCTCTACGCCCGGCCGTTCAGCCGGCTTTCCGGAGCGACAAACGTGAGCTGCTCCGGAAAGCCGGTATGGTCCCGCCGATTCCCGTCCGGGTCCACGGTGGCCCCGTCACGCCGTGACGTTTGTGCCGGACAGATGGTCCCGGCTAGACCGGTGCCTGGCAGTTCACGATCTGCCAGGCGTTATCCGTGATTCACCGCGCTGGTCAATGACGGATAACCGCTTCACTGCTGGCCTGCCAGTTGCGGGCTCGTCTGTCGCCACGTCTGGCGACACATTTTGCAGCCCTGTCCGGCGCCTCCGTCTGCGCGGCTGCACCTGGTGAACCAGCCAGGTCCGGATTGTCTTCCCAGCTTTGGGTGTTCGTATGGCCGACGGCCCTTATCAGCGAGGCAGTCCCTGCTGCCCTTTCGTACCCACTGCCTGTCGCCCACTCGCGGACCAGCATCCGCGTGACAGGTGGCGTTCGTCTTCTTCAACCCACGCGGGGAATGCGCTTCCCCGTCCAGGGGCAGTCGTCCTCCGCATCATTCTGGAGGATGTCATGAACCAGGCTGCTGAAACACGTTCCATCGTCGCCACCCTCGTGCCCGAGGAACGCCGTATGGAAATCCTGCCGCATTACCTTGGCAGGCACATGATCCGCGGTGAGATTGCCGTCTACACCGCAATGGAATCACTTTGCGATGCCTACCGCGGCGGGTTCTGGGACTATGTCGAGCTGTCTAACAACGCGTTCTATATGAGCCCCCGCATGGATGGTCCGCCGAACATCAGTTGCGACGGCAACGGCTACGCGGGCGAAATGAGTTGCGATGCGGCTGGCATTGTCGCGACGCTATTCGCGCTGAATGCCATGGCGTGGTCAACCGAAGACGACACGTTCACCGATCTCTATCACAGGCTCATCGCCTTCGTGCCCTCTCACCCCGAGGCGCGCGAGATCTTCGCCGCCATCGACTGACCCCGTCCACTCCTCAACCCTTGCGGAACGCAGCCCGCAGGGGCACGTCTCCGCGCTTCTTACCGGAGACAACTATGTCAACCTGTGCGCTCCTCGCTCCCCGGCCATCCGGCGCGCGATACGCCCTGCCCGAGCCAGGCATGCTGGGCCACGCGGCGAGCCGGCCCGATGAGGACAGCGATTCGCCGCAGCCCTTCTTTGCGTGTCGTGACGGTCGATCGCTGCCGCACTATACGGACCAGAACGTCAATCTTCCCGACGGCCTCTATCTCGGACTATTCAATGGACGCGACGAACCGTTCAGCGCGTCGCGCGCACCGGGTTTCGATGGCCCGTTGATTGGCCGGCTGCGTTACTGCCATATGGTCGAAGCGCGCGAAATGAGACTCGAATTCCTTGACCCATTCGAAGGCCGCCTGTTCTTTCCCGACATGGAAGTCGTCGCAGGGCCTGGCGGCCACGTCCCCACGGGCAGGTTCACACTACCGGTCCAGCTCGGGCTCACCTCCGGCGCAATCGTGTTCGATGACCGGTACTTCGCCGACTGGACCGTTTTCATCATCAGTTCGGTACGCACCGTCATCGGGCGCGACCTTCGCTCGCAGCAACGGTGTGACCGCGGCCCTGTCGCGGCATCGCCGACTCACATCACTCCTTCACCCGCACCGGCCCAACGGTGCATTCCCCGCGGGGTATCGTCCCCGCCCGGGAATGATGCGCCGCTTCACTTCACGAGGTGCATCATGGGATGGCTCTTTGGTCATGGGCAGACCCGCTCACAACTGATCGAACGTCTGACCCGCTACGAAGAACACAACGGTACGACACACCGCTGCCTGCGACACTGTACCAGTGGCAACGTGCTCTGGACCGTATGGGAAATTGCGCGGCCGGATGAACCGCCGTTCCGCTACATCGGCTGCGATCTGCTCGCGTGGGATAAAGGCTGCGCAGGCTGGGGCTACAAGGATATGTGCGAGGAAATGGAGCCCTTCTATTACTCGTGTCCTCTGGCCTATCTCGACATGGTTCCACCTGCCTCACCCGGATGGCGTGATCAGGTCCGCGCCTGGCATGCCGCGCGCTCGCGCTCGCTCACTTCGGGCGACGTCCTGACGCTCAGAGGACTGTCGATCGATGAAGCCGTCGTGGTCGGCCGGCAGCACCGCACGTGGATCGTCGAAAGCGGCGGCCGGCTCTTCCGGTTTCCACCACGGCTCTTCCGTCACATCACCGGACAGCGGCATGCAGACGAACCTGCTCCGCAACCCGCCGAGTAGTCCTCTTCACTGTTCCAGTGCGCCTGGTTCCCATGCCAGGCGTCATTCCAGGCGCGCGCGACGCTCGCCCGCCCGCCCGGAATGACCGTTTGCTGCTGATCTGCCCGATGCAGATCCGTGCGTCGCCACGTTACGCGACACCTGCAGCTGCTTTCCGGCGCCACTGTCTGCGCAGCTGCCTGCCCGCCATCGACATCCTGAACGGGCAGACGGAATTCATCCGCACCCCATCTTTCCCAACCGGCGGGACGCCATGCCCGCCAGGGACGATCCCGCCTCACCTCGTGGAGGCATCATGATTTCCCTTTCCGGCACGCTCGACGTGCGCACCATCAAGGGCAGCAACGGCCCGTTCCAGGTCGGCGAACTCACGACGTCGGTCGGCGAGTTCAAGGTCAAGGACAAGGTCCTCGAACAGTTCGAGCCCGGTGCGTACACGGGCACGTTTCTCATCGACAAGATCTACCCGCACAGCTACGTGTGGTACGGCAAGGTCACCGTCGAGATCCGCGCGAGACTCGCCGACGTTCAGCTCGACAACGACGAACCGTTCAACGAGACCGGGCAGGCGCCGGCCTCGACCGAGCCCGATCCGGCGGACGAGGAACGCGTGCCGGGTGCGAGTATGGGTACGGTTACCACCGCGCGCGGGGACGAAACCGCCATCACCGCGCAGGCTGGGAGTGAGTCAGGTGAACTGTATCTGCCCGACCTCTTCGGCACCGAACTGGCCGACGCCATCGTCGCGGGCGACCCTGTAAAGCTCGACCCTACCGTCGACCGCGGCGTGTTCCGTCAGCAGCGTGACCAGCTTCGCGCGTTCGGCTACGCCTTCCAGGCCTCCACGCAGACCTGGCTGAAGGCGTGATTTCCCGATTGCGGGTGTGCCCTACGACTTCGGTCGCAGGGCACACCCGTCCCTCTGCAGTCCCAAGGAGATTCCCATGGCTCTGATCTTTCCCCGCCTCGCCAGAAATTTCATCAGAAACGGCTATTTCCCGACCGACGCCGTCACGCTCGGCCGGATCGTCCCCGTGCTTGCACTGGCCGATTCTGATCGTCCGGTGCGGCTGCTCGATCCGTGCTGCGGCGAAGGCGCTGCACTGCACGACCTGAAGGATGCGCTCGCAGAACTATCCGCGCTCCCCGATGCCCTCCGGGCGTTCGGCGTCGAATACGACCGCGAGCGTGCCTGGCATGCGAAGGGCGTGCTGGATACCGTGGCGCATACCGACGTCCACGACATGTTCATCACGGCGCGCAGCATGGGCCTGCTGTTCCTCAATCCGCCCTACGGCGACGTCGTTTCCGACAAGGCGCAGACCGGCGAGCGTCAGCCGAATCGCCTCGAGAAACTCTTCTACCTGAAAACGGTCCCGTGGCTCGCATTCGGCGGCGTGCTCGTGCTGATCGTGCCGCACTACGTCATGGATCGCGAGTTCGCAACCATGATCGCTCGCAACTTCACGCATGTCGAGGCATTCCTCGCGCCCGATCAGACGTTCAAACAGCTCGTCCTCTTCGGTGTCAAACGGCGCGCCGATGGCGTGGACAGCGCACTGGCGACACGCCTCGCCCGTATCACCGAAGGCGAGCTGCCACCGGAATTACCCGAACACTGGACGGCAGCCCCTTATTGCATTCCTTCGATCGCCGGCGAGCACGCGTTCATGTCTACCCGGATCGATGCGCCGCAGCTTGGGCACGAACTGGAACGCCTGCAGGGCGCCACACTCTGGCCGCAGTTCGCCACGATGTTCGCTTCGAAGGCAGTCGTGCCACGCCGGCCGCTACGCGACCTGTCCGACTGGCATCTCGCCCTGGCGCTTGCGGCCGGTCAGATCACCGGTGTGGTGACCGGCACCGACGGCACGCGCCTGCTGATCCGCGGCGACACCATCAAGCAGAAGGAACAGGAGGTCCAGATCGAGGAAACCGACAAGGGCGACATCCGGACCACGATCCTGATGCGCGACCGGTTCGTTCCGACGATCGCTGGCATCGACTTCACACCCGGCCCGAATCTTGGGCGCATCGTCACGATCCGCTAGACCGGATCCCTTCTTCAACCCTGCGGGGCCTTGCCCCGCAGGGGCGGGTTCCGTGATGACAGGACAGGCACCATGACTGACACACCGCTTACCGGGCAACCCCTTCCCGCCTTCATGGTGGGCTACAGCCTCGATCGCACACACCGGATTGTCGTCGGCATCCGGGCTGCGAACTCCGACGCTGCGTGTGCGATAGCACATGCGGCATACAAGGCCGGTACGCTCTGGGACGATACCCCCGACAGGCCGCTGCTCTATGACGACGATGAAGAGATCGACGGACAAAGCGTGCAGTTCGATGCCACGCCGGTAGACACCTGGCCACGAGCCCATCAATCGGTCGCCGCCTCGAAGCTGCGAAGCGCTGCTCCATGCCTGCTCGCACTGATTCGCCTTTTAAACAGCCGGCTGCCTCTTGCAACGTCGATCAGGACGTGGCATCCCGATGCCCTGCTGACGTTGACCCTCACGGTTGGCCAGGCGCGTGACCTTCACGCGCTGCTGGAAACGCTGACAGCCTGCTGACCGGCCGGCGCTCATTTCAATCCCGCATTTCAATCCCTTGTGCGCCCTGTCCAGGGCGCTTTCCCGGGGCGTCGCGAGCGACGCTCAGGGAAAGCGGCTTCCGTGGTCCTGACCCACAGCATGCATACCCCGCTGGTCTGCCGGTAGCTGACCCGTCGTCGCCCGTTACGCGACACCTTCCGTTGTCACTCCGCAGTTTCCTTCCGGCGCCTTCGTCTGCGCGGCTGCGGCTTCCTTCGGGAAGCCCCGGAATTTCCCTTCAACCCGTCCGGGCCAGCACCCGGCAGGTGCTCCGGACATTCATGCTGGAGCGTCCCATGCTGTATCCCGTCAAGGAACTACAGGACATCTTCGTCGATGCCTGCGTGCGTGCCCCCGATGGGGAACTCGCCTTCATTTCCGTATTCGGCCGTGATGGCGCCGTCCAGCAACTCTACGCGTCGCTGCATCTGGGTATCCAGGAAGGCGGTATCCGCCAGATCACCCTGCTCGATCCCGACACCGGTCAGACACTGGCCGCGGTTCCCGTCGGCGATCCACGGCGGCTCGACAAGTACAGCGGCCGCCTGCCGAAGGACAACCTGTTCGGCAATCTCGTTCACACGTGGATCTATGACGAAGCGCTTCTCAACCCGTCGAAGGCCACCGGCTCAGCATGGTTGCTGATCGACCGCGAAACCCAGGCGCACGACGTCGAGTCACTCGAAGCCCGCACCTGGTCTCTGATCGAACAGCTCAGTCCGCTACCGCTACTGCCGCACTGGCGTGCACTTGTCCTCGGCACACTCGGAGAACGGCTGGCCAACAGCCTTGACCAGACACCCCACGCGCCCATCGGGCGTATCCACGCATCCTGGATCGCACTTCCGGACTCGTTTGCCGAAGCGATTTCCGGCTTCGTTCGCAACGGTTCGCTCGGGCTTGACTGACCCGCCCGGGCGTGATCCCGGCGGCCTTCGCCGGCCGATCTTTTCTTCTCAACCTGCGGGACGTGCGCGTCTCCAGGGCGAGACGCGTCGCCCGCGCCTTATGGAGCACATCATGGCCAACAACTATTACGACGGCACGGGCGTCCTCATGCTGGATCATGTCACCCCCGTCATTTCGGCGCTTTTTGGTGCTTTCCTGCTCGACCCCGACTGGCCCGGCGATGGCCAGGCCTACATCGCCCGGATTTCGGAAACCAGTGACCCGACATGGAGCGACGTTCGTGACGGGCTGATGGGTCTCGCTGCGCAGCTCGACCGCCCCTGCCCAGAGGAAGATGACGTCCCCCTGGACGTCCTGCTGCAACTGCTGGCTGGGCACTTTTGCGTCGATAACGATGACGCACTGAACACCCTGGCCGATACCCGGCCCTCTGAAGACACCGCCGATCTTGAAACGCTGTTCAAGATCGCGCTCTGCCTCGACGATGGGCACGGCCTGCGCGCTATCCAGTTCGAAGGCTGCTGGCACTGCAGCGAGCAGCGGCTGTTCGAATTCGGCGGCGACGGTGCCTTCATCAGCCGGGAGGTCATCCACTATGGCAACAGCCGCCAGCCGATCGAATTCTGGAATAGGCTTCGCGAAGCACTGGTTGCCGATGATATCGACAGCGCCACGACGATGCTCGCCACGATGGTGAGAAAAACGCTTGCCGGTATCAGCGATGGCGTTGCGCGAGAAGCGCTCACCGTCCAGCTGGCCACATTGCTTCAGGATACCAGTAGCCATCCTGACTAACTACCGCCCAACGCGGGCTCCGCTCTCCTTTTCTTTCTCAACCCGGCGCGGGCAGACATCGCCCCCGCAGGGAGATGTTTTCCGGCGCATCTTCTCCAGATGAGGTCTTTCATGGAAACCCTTCAGTTAGCAACCGAGCCGGCCAGCAATGCCGCTGGGACCGATGATGCAGTATCGACCGGTGAAGCCTCAACCGGCGAAACGTCCATCATCGCGTTGCCGGATTTCATCTCGAACTTTGGTGCTGGCCTGCTTGACGCCGTACGTCAACAGAATCCCTCCATCTACGACGGCCAACGCCCCGCACACTGGGACGTCCTGCTCGATGGCCTCTCACGCCAGCCGTTTCCGGCGCAACGTGAGGTCATTCATGCGATCACGACACTGCTTACGCAGCACGCACCGGGTGGTGTCATCAATGCGGAAATGGGAACCGGCAAAACGCTGATGGGCATCGGCGTGGCCGTCCTGCTGCATCACTGCGGCTTTCCGCGCACCCTTGTCATCGCGCCCCCTCATCTTGTCTACAAGTGGCGGCGTGAAATCAAAACCACGGTGCCGGGCGCGCGCGTCTGGATCCTTAACGGCCCGGATACGTTGCGCAAGCTCCTGCAGTTGCGCGTGATGCGCTCGAAACCTTCGGTGCCGGAGTTCTTTATCCTCGGCCGCGTGCGCATGCGCATGGGATTCGACTGGAAGCCTGCCTTCGCGCGCCGTGTTGCCACACTCGATATGGAAACCGACGCGATCACGCGCGTCTTTGCATGCTGCCCTTCATGCGGCGAGTTCGTCTGCGATGAAGACGGCAATCCGCTGACACCCACCCTCGCCCGTACCGCGCTCAACGAAAAGCGCCGCGCATGCAGTTGCGGCGAGCGACTGTGGACCCTGGCGCCCAAAGGCCAGGGCACACGATCGATGCGTGAGCTCGTGAAAGGCGCCCTGCTGCAGATGCCCACCGTCGGTGAGAAAACCGCCGAACGCCTGCTCTCCCGTTTCGGCGAATCGATGCTCGCTGACATGCTTCAGGACAATGTGTTCGAGTTCATCAACCTGATGGACGACAGCGGCGAACTCGTCTTCTCCGACCGGCAGGCCCGACGCATGGAGCGCGCGCTGGCCCACACGGAAATCTCGTTCGGGCAGGGTGGCTATCAGGCGTCGGAGTTCGTCAAACGCTATCTCCCGCAGGGTTACTTTGGCCTGCTCATCGCCGACGAAGGTCACGAATACAAGAATGAGAATTCCGCTCAGGGTCAGGCAATGGGCGTACTTGCCCGCAAGGCGTCGAAAACCCTTCTGCTCACCGGCACGCTGATGGGCGGCTACGCAGATGATCTGTATCACCTGCTCTATCGCCTGAATCCGTCAATGCTGATCGAGGACGGCTTCAACTACAACAGCAATGGCTCGATGGCTGCCGCAACGATGGCCTTCATGCGTGAGCATGGCGTGCTCATCGACATTCACAAGCAGGTCGACGAAGGTTCGCACCGCACCGCGAAGGGCGATCGCAAGAGCGTCTCGACGGTCAAGGGCCCAGGCTTCGGACCCAAGGGCATCATGCGGTACGTCGTGCCCTATACCGCCTTCCTGAAGCTGTCGCAGATCGGTCAGAATGTCCTGCCACCCTACGACGAATCGCTGCTGCCGGTTGCGCTGTCCGAGGAAATGGCAGCCGCTTATCGAATGCTCGAATCGACGCTCACGTCGGAACTGCGTGCCGCACTGCGCTGCGGCGACAAGAGCCTGCTCGGTGTCGTGCTTAACGCATTGCTCGCGTGGCCGGAATGCTGCTTTCGTCCAGAACTGGTGCGACATCCACGCACGAAACGGATTCTCGCCAGCGTCCCTGCCCTGCTGCGTGACGACCAACCCGGTCCGAAGGAAGCCGAACTGCTGCGGCTCGTTCGCGGCGAACTGCTGAACCGTCGGCGTACGCTGGTCTACACAACCTATACCGGCACCCGCGATACGTCGGTACGGCTGAAGAACCTGCTCGATGCTGCCGGTGTCAGGGCTTCGGTGCTTCGCGCGAGCGTTCCCGCAGAGAAACGTGAGGACTGGGTCGCCGATCAGCTGGAGCGTGGTGCGGAGGTCATCATCACGAACCCCGAGCTGGTCAAGACCGGGCTCGATCTGCTCGAATTCCCGACCATAGCGTTTCTCCAGTCGGGCTACAACGTCTACACGTTGCAACAGGCGGCACGGCGAAGCTGGCGAATTGGCCAGACCCTCGATGTGACGGTGCGCTTCCTCGGCTACGAAGGCACGGCCCAGATGCGTTGCCTGAAGTTGATGGCACAGAAAATCGCAGTCTCGCAGTCGACTTCCGGCGACATGCCGGAATCTGGTCTCGACATTCTCAACCAGGGCGGTGAAAGCATCGAAGTCGCGCTCGCCCGTCAGCTCGTGAATCAGGAATAGCCGGCACCACAGGCTCCGCGGCCGCTCATCATTCCATATGGCGCGGCGACGTGGCAGCCCTCCCTTTGTCTGCATGCGGGTCCGACGACCCGCTTCGACTTCACCAACTTCTGGAGGTCATATCATGGTCTGTTTCAACGCTTCCGATCTGCGTCCTGTGCTCATCGAAGCCAGGTCCCATGGCTGTTCCGTCGTTCTCGTCAAGGACCAGGGTGTCTACATGCTGTCCGGGAGGAGCGACGCCCCAGCCAATGGTCAGCCGCGACTGATCGCGTATGCCGTCGGATGTAACCCCGACACGGTGCCATTCGATGAGTGGTGGCATCGTGGACGCACAGAGTTCGGCGGTGACGATTTCGCGGAGTACCTTGGTCAGGACGACGCCGTCTTTGACCGGGTCATCCATGACGGGTGCAATCTGGAAATTCGAGCCGACGCGAGTCATCTGTATCTGAATGCGGTCAGGCCGGGAGCATGACGACCTGATCCGCTATCGCCCGCCAAAGAAACGTGTGCTGCCCCTGTTCTCGAAAGAGACAGGGGTATTTTTTTCTATGCGCCAGGCAAAGCTCGCTCAGGCTGCTGGTGGATGTCATAAGATGAGGTTGCACACCACAACGATACCGGATGCTGACAATCATTTGATCAGCTCACCGGGCAGCAGCGCGACTCGAAACTGCGACAGCACCTGTCGCCAGTTCATTACGCCGCGAGCTGACCGTCATGCAGAAGATTCCGTTGTTGTCACGGGTTCAAGCCGTAGTTGTACTGCAAGCCGGAATGCCGCTTTCGCATTACGGGTTGGTGGCCGTCACCGGAATCATGGCTGCGCTCCTAGCGTGGTATCCGGGACATGACGCCCTCGTGCTGCTCGCACTGCCCGCCGCCTGGTCGAAATCGCGCGGCCGTCTTGCCTGCTTCACGCTCTGGGCCGCCTACTACCTCACAGGCGCGCGTGATATTCCGGTTGTATGCGAGCGGTTCTTCGCGGGCTACCACGACCTCACAGCGCCCGTTGCGTTCACACTCGGTATCGCCTGCTGGTTACTGCAGGCCCTCGTGCTGGCACTTCCGTGGACCATACTGAAACCCGGTCCGGCCGCTTCAGCAATGAACCATGCGTGGCGCGTGGCGCTCGCAGCACTGGTGGTCACCGTCCCCCCCATTGGCATCATCGGGTGGCTCTCTCCGCTCCAGGTGGCGAGTGCGCTGTATCCAGGCTGGCGGCTCGCTGGAATGGTCCTCGGTATGGCTGCGCTCGGAGTGGCTGGCTTGCCGCGATGGACCCGCAAAGTGTGGCTCGCAGGCGCGCTGCTCACTGCGCTGTCCATGTGTGCCCACTGGCAATGGACGCCACCCGACTCACCCGTCCGATGGACCGCTGTGAATACAGCGCTCGGTCGCTTCGACCAGTCCACCTATCCGTCTCTCTACGCGCGAACGCTGCGGTTGCGGGCCGTCGTTGAGCGTGCATCCGCGGGGGGCGCCCGCGTGGTGATCCTGCCCGAAGAGATCGCAGGCTTGTGGCGTCCGGCCATGATTTTATGGTGGCGCCCAGATATCGAACGCATGCGCGCGGCCGGACAGACGCTCGTGATCGGAATGGATATTGGCGTGAGCACGACGCCCTTCCGTTACACCGACAGCGCGGTGGTAACGGGTGCTGGACGCGGCCGGGCGGACAGCCGGCAACCTGTGCCGGTCGCGCTATGGCGGCCGGGCAGCCGGACGAGTGCCGCCAGGGGTGACGTCGGCCAAGCCTTTCTGACGATCGCCGGCCGGCGTGCTGCGATGTCGCTCTGCTATGAGGACCTGCTCTGGTGGCCACACTGGCGAACGCTGCTGGACCGGCCTGACATCGTGATCAGCCTGTCGAACGGATGGTTCGACGCCGATCTGGCGCTCCCGGAAATCCAGCAGCAGGGTATCGCGTCGGTGGCGCGTCTCGCAGGCGCACCACTCCTGCGCGCCACGAACCGATGAATGATCCGCTAAAGGGATCGCTAGGCCGCTTATTTGCGGGCGCCGTTCACCGCATCCTTGAACGCCTTGCCCGCGGTGAACTTCACTGTCTTCGCGGCGGCGATGCTGATCTCCTCGCCAGTCGAGGGATTGCGACCCGTGCGAGCTGCGCGGCTACCCTGGCTGAACGAACCGAAGCCGACCAGCTGCACGGTGTCGCCCTTGACCACTGCATTCGTGATCGCCCCGATCACCGCATCGATCGCCTCGCCCGTGATGGCCTTGCTTGCGCCCGTCGACGACGCGACAGCATCAATGAGTTCCTGCTTGTTCATGTCCTGCTTCCTCTGTCGATGAATAATGACCAGCCGTGATCCCACAGACGGTTACCTGAAGGGTGACGGGTTTTCGTGCAAGCGCGTACCGTACCGCGAAGCGGGCCGGCTGCGCAAGCCCCGGTCGAACGCTGTGAGGCGAAGCGGCATGGCGCCTGTCCGGCGCGGGCTCGGCTTTCAGGAACGGCAATATCGGACTGGCGTAAAAATGCACATGCCACGAAGCGCACTACGCTCCCAGTTCCTTTCGCATGTCCCGCACGTCCAGATCCATCCCCAATCGAAACGGCAGCCAACGTCGCCATTCGCGCGCGTTGCTGCTTCCTCTGCCGTGTGAAGCAGCTCGTGCCCGTTCGCTGAAGTTTCACGCCGCCCTTGCAACGGTTAGTCTCGGCGCGGGATGCAGGGAGAACCTTGTCGATCTGGCGCGTGCGATGTACGTCACCTGGTTTCTTCAGCGTGCCGGATATGGCGAGCTGCCATTGGCACAGTTTCATGCGGCCGAACAATACATGGAGACAGCCAACCGGCGCGGCGTAGACACCGACGCCTGGCATCTCCATGAAGACGGCTATCCGTTCTTCGAGCGGATTCTCATGCTGCACGACCGGCAACTGGATACCGCGCCCGCCCACGCCATCATCGAGGCCGACGATGCGCTGATGCGCTTCATCCGCGGTACGAATCCATCGCCATTACCACCCCGCCCACCGTATGCGAACGAGCAGACCGATGGTCTGTAAGTGGCTGCACAGTACCGGGCAAAAGTCATTTCCCAGTCCTTGGCACCGTTGATCTCGCGCGCCCTGTCATTGTGTCCCGTGGCACCGGCGCGCCGTCAGCGTCAGGCAGTGTGGCCCGGCACCCCTCGCGAAACTCCGTGCAACCCCAGAAGTAGCCACGCGCGCCCTTGATCCGGCGCATGGGTGCGCCACAGGCAGGACACGCCACATCCGGGGTCGATGTTCCGACCGAAAAGCCATCGACGACGGTGCCGCGCTGGTCGCGAATGCGCCCAACGAGTTGCCCGACCCAAGTCCCAAGGTCCGCCTCGAACTGCACGAGCTCAAGCTGCCCTGACTCAATCTGCATCAGACGGTCCTCCCACTCGGCAGTCAGGACCGGATCCGCAAGTTCCGGCGCCACGCGCTCGAGCAGCGCGATCAGCGCATCGCCGCGTTCAAGCGGCACGATCTGCTTTTTCTGCTTCGTATGGTTGCCGATGTAGGTCCGGTGAAACAGGTTTTCGATGATGCCGGCACGCGTCGCGTCCGTCCCGATCCCGGCCTTCTCTTTCGTGCGCATGATCTTCTTCAGCCTCTCATCGACGATTTCGCGGTCGATCGACTCCATCGCGGCGAGCAGCGTACCCTCCGTGTAGCGCTTCGGCGGCTTCGTCTGTCGCCGCTCGACCTCGCATGAGACATTTGGGGCGGACTGACCCTCCGCGACGACGGGCAACGCAGACGTTTCCGTTTTCTGCGTGTCCTGCGCTTCATCATCAGGAGCCGGCTTGCCCTTTCCGGCATCGAGTGCCTGCCGCCATCCCTGGGTCGTCGGCGTCGCACCCGTCACCCGGAAAAGCTCACCTTCGCAGGTCACCTCGATCACGGTTTTCAGATATTCGTAGTCGCCCAGGAACTGCGCGAGATACCGGCGGCAAATCAGGTCGTAGACGATGCGCTCGGTACGGCTGAGGGCCGTGAGCCTGACCGCGCTGTTGGCGATCGGAATGATCGCGTGATGCGCTGTGACCTTTGCGTCATTGAATGCGCGGCCGGGGTTATCGAGCGTCGCGTGGTCCGCAAGCGGTCGCAGCGTTACATCGATTGACGTGATAGCCGACAGCGTCGCCTGGGCGCCGGTGAACATCGATACGGGAAGATATTCGCAGTCGGTACGCGGATAGGTCGCCGCCTTGTGCGTTTCGTAGAGTGCCTGGCAGGCATCGAGCACGGCGGCAGCCTTCAGACCGTAGCGAGCTGACGCTTCGCGCTGGAGGCTGCCGAGGCTGAATGGCAGCGATGCAAGCTCGCGCTCCGGCGTGGTCTCAACGCGTTCGACCTGCCCCGTACGTTCCCGCACACGCGAAGCGACCGCCTTCACCTTCGCTTCGTCCGTCGCGCGCCCTGCGTCGTCCGCCAGCGTCTGTGGGACGACCCATTGCATCGGCACCTGCATGCCCGCGAGACCGAACACCGTACAAAGTTCGTAGAAGGTCTTCGGGACGAATGCCCGGATCGTGCGCTCGCGACGCACGACCAGCGCGAGTACCGGCGTCTGGACACGACCGACGTGCCAGGTACCTTCACGCCCACCCGTACCGAACGCCGTCGTGAGCGCCATCGTGAGGTTCATGCCGGCAAGCCAGTCTGCCCGCGCGCGACCCTGCCCCGAGTAATACAGCGGCACTGTCTTTGCGCCGGGCAACAACTGGGCGAGCGCCTTGCGCACAGAGGCGGCATCCATCGCCGAGAGCCAAAGCCGCGACACCGGTCCGTTGTAGCCGGCGATCTGCATCATCTCCCGCGCGATCACTTCGCCTTCGCGATCTGCGTCGGTGGCTATGACGATTTCCTTCGCCTCCCGGATCAACCGCACGACAATGTCGAACTGCGCCCTGACCGACGGCTTGACCTGAACGGCCCACTGCCTCGGAATGACCGGCAGCAGATCAAGATTCCATCTCGCCAGCGCGGGCACGTACTGCTCCGGCTTCGCCTGCTCGACGAGGTGTCCGATGCACCAGGAAACCGTCACGCCGTTGCCGGTGAACGCCCCGATGATGCGCCCGCGCGCACCGACATGCGGCGCCAGGTCCTTCGCCTGGGACGGTTTTTCGCAGATGAACAGCTTCATGCAGACCTCCGGATGGACAAGGCCTGCTCCCCTGGTCGCGCGCGCCGCTCTAAACGAGTGTTTTCATTTTTATGATTGCCCAGGCCAGCTGGTTCATTCCTCTACGTTGCTAGATATGGAATCCTTATGATTTATATCTCTCGTCCATATCGCTCCGCATCGTCACCACCGTCTGCGAGCGTATTCCGTCCGCAGCCATGCGTGTCATCAGCATGCGGCAGTCGCCGAAGTGGCAGACATCGATCCAGCATATGCCTCCCATCACGCCACCTCATCGCTAACATGACACGCGGTCTCGCAGGTGAGGCGCGCCCACACGTCGCCGTCACGGGACCGAATGTCGATTTGCATCGAGTTCTGGAGAGCGTCGTCGTGCCGCCAGACCCATACGCACCAGCCATGAAACTGAACCGCATACAGCTCATGCCGGGCCGCGGCCATACTGGCGACGCCCTCGCGCACCAGTGCCCGCAACATCCTGACTTCCTGCGCGTCCGGCCAGACCGGACACGCCACGTTCGAGCGCTCCACGTCTTTCTCCTGCTGGGTGGCCACGCAGGTAGCGTTTAGCCGCCATGCGCGCGATCCAACGAATTGCAACGTGGACTACCGGGTCGAGGCACTCGACGCGCGTCGCGACCGCCGGCCAGCGGACTGGCCGGATGCGCTGGCGTCTTCGCCGGTTGTCCCGCCCTGTGGCGGGTCGGGCTCCGGACGGTGCGCGTTTTCGGGGGAATCGTCGTCCGGGTTGCCCGATGCAGCACCGTCCTGGGCCTGTTCTCCAGTGTCCCGGGACTGACGCGCCCGGTACACCACCTGTTCGATGCGCACGAGATTCAGCGAGATGGATTCCGCGTCGATATGGGCACCGGCATCGGCCTCGTTCTCGCGGGTGATCCAGGGACTGACGTAGAAGTCACCCCGCACGACGACGCTGGCTCCGGTGCGGATGTGCTGGAGGACGCGCTCGGTGAGCCGCTCGTTCCAGATTGTCACGTCAACCGGAAAGGTGCGCCCGTCACGCTGCTCCAGCGTGCCATCCTCGAGGCGCCGGTAGCTCGCCGACATGACGCGCAACTCGACGATGCGCCTCGCGCCGCCAGCGGTATTGACCTGTTTCATCGTCGGCGACGCCAGTACGTTGCCGACCAGTTCTGCGTAGATGCCCATTGCGGACTCCGTTCGTCATGGGTTGCCCCAGTGAATCCAACGCGCTGTCCATTGCCTGCTGCTATTTGCGGCTGCTCTGCGTCAGCCTGACGGTTCCGCGGTTGCCGCACGGGGCAAGCGAAGGGTCGCAATCATGTGTCGTCGGTTCGACGAATCTTGACCGTGCCGTGCTCCAGATACATTGCGAGCTGGCTGGCCGCATAACGGAACACCGATTCGAGCGCATTGAGTTCCTTCGCGCGCGAATGGCACTGCTGCAGATAGGCGCGCAGCGGCACCGGTATCCGGCTGAAACAGGATTGCACCCGCGAATACGCCACCGCATGCGGCTCGCCGCGCATGAACCAGTCGAGACGATGACGCGTCGCTCGGCTCGGCAGTGCTACGCGAACGCAGCGCAGCGACACATCAAGCCCCGCCGTCACGCTTTCCTGTGCAAGCGCGCCCATCTCTGTCACCGTCTCGTCGAGCCAGTGTTCATACGAGCGCAGCAGCACGCGGAAACCGGTTCGCCCGGCGACGCGCGAAACGTGAAATGGAGGCAGCTCAGCCGGCGGGTCCCCCTTACCCTTAAAGGCCTTTGCACGTCGATCCAGATGGGAAGGCCGGTCTGTCATTGCCGCAGTCCTCCTGTCATTGCACCAGCGTATCTGCCGCAGCTTTCGCGTCGGCGACGTCACCGGACAGCGGCACACTGTCAAGCAGGCGCAGCTCCGCATCCGACAGCCGGCTCACACGCCGGCGGCTGTGGCGGGGTTCGCGCTCGCCAGTGAAGATGTCCCGGGGCATCGCACCCAGGACTGCCCGCGCGGCTTCGACCCGTCGGGCTGCGGCAGTATCCGCATTCGGCAGGAAATCGACGCGCGAAAGCGGCAGCAGCTCGGGGCGGGTAAGCAGGCGCTGGCAGTGCACCGCGAAATGAAACATCGACAGGCAGCGGTGTTTCGCAGACCCGATCCGCCGCACGCCCTCACTGGAGCCCATCAGGTCCCGCAGCACGGCCGATCGCACGAGCCGCACCAGCCAGTCGATCTCGACCAGCAGCATCACGATCATGTAGCCGTAGGGGGAGCCAAACCCCAGCGACACCTGGGCGGGTTCGCGCGACTGCAACACCGCGAAATCGAGCCCCTTCTCGCGCGCGGCATCCAGCAGTTGCCGTGCGTGCTGCTGTTCCAGCTCGTTGGCGCGCCGGATGCCGCTGATCCGTTCGGCAATCTCGACGAGCTTCCAGTCGGCATAGGGATTGTCGTTGCCCGACAGGGACCAGAGCGCGCGCAGCGCCGCCGCCACGCGCCGCCCACCTGCCATGGCATGACCGGACTCACCCGGAGCGACGGCGCGCCCCAGGAACAGGCGCATCGCATCGCGCGTATGCAGCCGCATCCGGTCGCCGCCCTCGCTCGTGAGCTGACCGATCCGGTTGATCTCGCTGGCCTCGTGTGGCCTGACAAGGGGATCGCCACCCTGACGCAGCGCATGCACCTGCTGCTGGTGATCCAGCGATTCCTCGCGTTCGAGAAAGAGCTGGTACCGCCCGAAGAGCGGATCGGCCGGATCGGGGTCATCTGAAGCGATCAGATGGGCGAGCGCGGCGCGCTCGGATTCCAGGTCGTAGCCGTCGGCAAACGGCGACGACGGCGAACGGGCAAAGGCGTCAACGGCCGAATCGACTGACGGGTCGACGCCGGCTGGCTGCATGTCCATAAACAGACTCCTCATGAGCAGAATCAGAATCGACGGAAGATGATTCGCCACCGGGCTGTTACCCCGGGTAACAGGCATTCCTCCCGTACGGCAAGTCGCGAATCGCGCAACGACTGTTACCCGGGGTAACAGCGTCAATTGCCGGGCTACGCAGGGAAAGACGGGGCGATGCGTGCGCTTTGTGCATCCTGGCCGAAAACTGCCTTTCGCAGGATCGGTGGATAGAAACCGGGACTGCTTAGCGTTACCCGGCGTAACAGCAGCACAGGAGGCTGTCTGCGACAGGCGCGAGAGACACACGTCACGCATGGCCGGCTCCAATCTGCCCGAACCGCCCCTGCTTCAGCCCGGCGCGGATGGCGGCAAGGTGCAACCGCGCCGTCTCGGGCGTCGAGGCATGTGGCCGTCCAGGCCCGCTCCCGGAACTGTCGTGGTCGAAGCTGGCTGTCACCGCGCCCTCATCTGTGCATGCACGCTCACGCGCGGCGCGTTCGAGATGGGCCCGCGCCGGCACGAAGTCGCCAGCGAGACAACGACGTGCCAGCCCGGCGATGTACGCCACTGGCGAGTGCACAGGGCGGTGCCGATGGCAGGCTGCCATTTCGTCGAGCAGCACCTGACGGTCCCGGACGGGAACGCGTTCGAGGTGCGCTGCGACCAGCGGGCGCTCCGCCGCGTGCAGCATGGTGGGCCAGACGAGGCCGTCGCCGCTGGCGTCGTCCGCAGCGACATCGGCGTATCGCTTCGTCCCCACAACGACCGGGCATGCGCAGCCGCTTCCGGAGGCAAAGCCAGTGGTTGTCGTAGTCGAATATGTAATCCTCGTATACGCGCGCGCGTTGGAACCGTACGTTTGTCGCCATCGGTAACGCATCAAACTCTCCGACGGTAACTGCATCCCCGATTCCTGACCGGGTTGGGGACTTCGGGTTGGCGGGTTTCGAAACGCGGCGACGGGGCCGAAGACGGGCACGTGCACCGCCCCTGCCGGGCTGTTACCCGGGGTAACAGCAATCAGTGCCTCTGCGCCTGGCACCGGGCCCGCTTCCCGTGCACCGCCCGCGATCAGCGCCTTGCGGGTTGCGAGCCGGTCACGAACATCGATGCGGGAGACCAGCCGCTCGACCTGATGCCGCAACTCCGTCGCGTTGATCTGCGTGAACACCCGTTTGCCGGTGTTCGGGCGCGTCAGCTCGCGAATCAGGCCCTGCCGGACCAGCCGGCGCCGGGCATTCTCCTGCTGCACGCGGTTCAGCCCGAGCGAGCGCTGCCATTCGAGCCCGCTCTGTGTGAACCACGTCGCCTGCTGGTCTGCTTCCCGGCGCTGAAGCTGCACCATACGCGAGAGCAGCAGCGCGGCGTTGACGTTCCCCACGAGATCGACGAAGACCCGCCGGAAGGCCACTGTCGGCCCGAGCAGTTCCTGCATCGCCCCCTCGTCCGTACGGATCGCCTCGATCGACGCGGGCAGCGGTCCGACCATCCGGCAACTGGTCCGCACCGCCATCGACATCGCCTGGACATCCAGGCGGTAATGCAGGCACGCCGGGCGGCCGCCCCGCCATTCCATGACCAGGTTCCTGTCGCGTAGACGGCGCCGCGCATTCTCCTGCTCCTCACGCGAAAGCCCCGTTTCGGCGAACCAGTGTTCCCGCGTCTTGTGGACCCAGCCGCCGTTGCTACCGACATCCCGCCCGCGGCGCGTCCAGTAGACGAGTTGCGAGAGCAGCATCGCATCTTTCGGATGGCCCGTGATACGCGCAAGACGTGTCCCGAACGCGATGGGCCGGTACGGCTTGAGGGCAAACCACAGGTCCTCAAAGTCCTCCAGATAGGGCTGCGATCCTTGCATCATGGCTGCACTCCTTCCGGCCGCCGCGGCGGCCATGCGATGTGCGCCGTGCGCTCGGCGGCCTTCTGCCGCAACTGGGCCATGATCGCCGGCCAAAGCAGACGGTACTCATCCGCAGGCCCCGGACCTCTTCTCCGGTGTCCAATCAGGCCCTTCACACGCAGCACACGACGGGCACTCCGCTGTTGCCGCTCGGACAGCGCAAGGCGTCGTTCCAGTTCGCCAGTCGTGACGGTCAGCCACTGTTCGCGACAGCCAGTCTCGCTCTCGATCGTCGACAGCTCGGTCAATACCGCTGCTGCCGGCATGTCCCCGCAGATCTCGACGAAGCAGCGGTCGATGGTGACGGGAATGTCGAGCATCGACAGCATCAGTTCCGTTTCCGCAGGTGGCGGTCCGGGCGGATCATCCCAGCTTTTGCCCGGCAACAGGTTGCCCTCCGGGTCGAGGCGCATGTCGTACATGGTGAGACTCCCTTGAGTTCGGGGAAGGACGGACGCGGACCGATGAGGCCGCGTCCGGGTTCGCCGCGCTGTCCAGTGCGGCAAAGAGCGAAGCAAGCGACCACGCTCCATCGCACTCGCGATGTAAGGCCAGATAACGTTCACGGACATCGGCGATGTCCCGCAGGCTGTGCCAGCGCGACAGCAACGTGTCGGTCTCGCGGGCTGCGGGCATGCGTGGTTTGGCGGGTGCAGGAACGTTCATCTCCTGGCGCAGGCGGGAGATGGAGGAGCGCGTCGCGGTACGAAAGAACCGCCGGATCATCGGAGCGCTCGCCTGCGCCCTGACAAACGCATGGAGCAGGCGCTCGTCGTGCCACTGCCGTGCAATCAGTTCGCAGCGTCGCTGCAGAACATCGAGATCGACCAGTACGCGCAGGGCACCGGAAGCAACCAGCGCATCGATCAGTGTGCCGGCACGTGCGTCGGCAAGAACGCGCTGGATCGAAACAGGCAGACCGTTTCCTGCCATCCTTTCTTCGCCGGCCGATGTTTCACATGAAACTTTGCAGTCCATATCAATGCAATGAAATCCATTGTTGTCCATGCGTGACAGCCGTATCAGTTCCAGCAGCACGATGTGCCCGATGGCGGTATCCGGCACGGGAAAGAACGTCGGCCTCATGCTCCCTCTCCACGCAGTAGCCGCTCGACCGCATCCAGCTCGTTCCATCGCGGTGGGCGAAAGCGCTCGGGACAGGCAACCCGGAACGCCCGGGCGGCGTACACGAGTTCGGACCACCACAGCCCGATGGGTCTGTCGGGGTTGAGCATGGCGGCAAACATCACATCCATGCGGTCACCCAGCAGAGGCTCCCCGACGCAGGCATCACAGATCCGCGCCCAGTAATCTTCATCGCGCGCCATGCGCGCATACACGCTTTGCTTCGGTACGTGGTCAAGGCCGGATGCTGTGTTCTGTCGCGACAGGTTGACCAGCCACCACCAGCCGAGATACCGGTTCAACGCGTCACCGCCGACGCGCGCCTGATCATCGAGTGATGGTTGTGACGGCTCCGGTGCCGGTGGTTCTACCATGAAACCATAAGGCAGGCCCGGCGCGTCCCGGACACATTCCCCCAGTCCACACGTGCTCGCAAATGCGTTCAGTGCGTCGCGAAAAGCCGCGGCGGCCAGCTCTACGCTCGCTGCCGGAACAACCGTGGACGACGCGGGTCGGTTGATCGATTCGCTGGCCGGGCGTTCATCGTTCAGCGAAGCATGCAGCTCACTCTCCCGAACGGCGACACCGCGCATGGCAATCTCGCCTGCACGCGGCTCAACTGGAATGTGCGGCGAGGACACGGGTTCCTGCTTAGGGTCCGCGCGTATCGAACGCAGGGCCGGTCGCCCCGCCTCGCCTTCCACCGCATCCTCAATTACGGGTTGCTCCGCGGCTTGCCGCAACTCATCCGCGTCGACATCGGGAGCATGCTCAAGGAGATAGCTCATCCGGTCCAGACCTTCCATGGAAATTCCCAGCGCAACCGCGCAGCGCGACCGAAAGCCTCGAATGAGACTCCCCGGATGCAGGGCCGCCGGATGGTGATCCTGCATGGTCTGCGGCGTAAAGTCCGCCGCAACCTGCAGCAGTCCCGGATCGATCACATGGTGCTGGAGCCACGCATCATCGAATCCCAGGCGACGCGTGAGCCGTATCAGTGCGCCCATCGCCGGCTGGATCACGTCAACGAGCGCGCGCCGGCTCAGGTATTCCGTAGCGGGGCCCAGTGCGGAAAGTCGATCGACGGCAAACTGGAACAGTGAGAGCAGGACGTGACTGACCGGTGTGCCCTCTTCCTCGAGCAACCGCGAAAACTCGCGCAATGACAGCGTGGTACCCCGCTCCTTTTCCATATCTGCCTTGAGCGCGAGATATCCATTCGCCTTGTCCCAGAAACACAGGTCCGCGCGCTGCTCATTCTCGCGCAGATGGGCGGCGAGCAGTCTTGCCTCCCCGGGATACGGAACGCAGACGAAATCGTAGTAGAGGAATCGCTCGTCGCCGGTCTCATCGTAGAGCGCCGTTGCCGCTGTCACGCGTGAATTCCCGCCCTTCGCGACGACGTACCGGGTTTCGCCGGGTCGGCGTGTCACGGTTACGATCTGCTCGATGCCGTTGGCGCGGATCGACTCCTTCAGCTCAACCATGCGTTCATGAGAAACGCGCCGCGGGTTGCGCTCATACACCATCACCTCAGTGATTCTTAACCGGATGACCGATGTCAGTTCCGGCTCGCGCGCCTGTGGTCCCGGAGCGGGAACCCCCAGCCGTCGCGCAGCGGCCAGTTCCCTCTCCGGATCTTTCGCAGCCCCAGATGCGCTCATGCCACCGCTCCGCATGAGTCCCCGGCAATATCGCCGCCACCCATCACCGGTCCTGGTGAACCCGCATAGACATTGGCCAACGACGGGAACAGTTCCCAGACCAGGTGATGCATGACGTTCCATGCGGAATTGCCGAACCTTCGGCGACGATCGAAATCATGAACAGGAACGCGGGCGGTCGCGGCTGCAGCGTACGCGGCAGCCGACGGCACGACCGTGTCCAGCACCCTGACTCGTCGATGATCCGCGAAGCGCTGCCGAAGCACGGCAGCCAGTGCCCTGGCGTTGACGGTCCGTTCATGCGCATTGATCAGCGCGAATAGATCACCGGAGCGGAATGACTCGCCGAAATCACTCAGCCGGTTCAGGTCGTCAAGCATGTTGATGGTACCTGTTGCGAACTCACCCGCACTGAGCGCATCGGGCTTCACCGGCGACACCATGAAGTCAGCTGCCATCGCGGCGGACTTCTGCAGCTCGCCCACCGCTCCCTGCGTATCAATCAGCACGACGTCGTAGGTCTCCAGCAGCGGACTTCGCATCGCGCGACGCATGATCATCAACCGGTCCTCACGGCGGTTGAGCCACGACTGCAGCGCTGCGTCCGGCGTGTCAGAGTAGATGAGATCGAGATTCGAGAAGATGGTGCGGCTGATACAGTCCGCGGAGGGATTACCGCCTGACGTCACAACAGCACTCAGGCCACGCGGTGAACGGTAATGGACGGGAAAGAACTTGCTTAGACTCGGCTGGACATCTGCATCAATCGCGAGGACCTTCATGCCGAAGGCTGCGAGCAGTCCGCCCAGATTGGCGGCAACGGTCGTCTTACCGACGCCGCCCTTGGTGGAAACGAAGGAGATAACCGCCGGCACGGTGGGATATCCAGTACAGCGTCATCGCTTTAGAAGAAAGTCTGTCGTCGAAATAGAAGGGCTGAACTACGTTGGTTCGTGAGACGGGCCCTGCTGACCACTATCGCCGTCACCGACGGCGTCGCTACCGCAGTCAGAGCGCGTCAATTGCGAAGCAATCCACTTTTCATACTCATCCACGGGAAAGAGACGACGGCGACCCACCCGTATCGACGGAGGCATCGGCAACCCGAGCGTCAGGCGGTTACGCGCGGTCGCAGGCGCGATATGCAACTCGCGTGCAATTTCTTCGAGCGTATAAAACCGCCTGCTGGTCACTTGGCCTCCGCGACCAGAACAAGCCTCACGGGTCCACGGCCTGCTGTTTTCATCCAGGCACGTCTAGTCTTGTCCATTACTCGAACGTTCCTATAATCAAGGTACAAAATCACTCTAGGAACGTGAGACAGACATGTCAAGCTCCACCGATCCCGGCAACTACCATCAGCGCGTTGCCCAGGTGCGCGAGCATCTTGAGCTGTCCCAGGACAAGATGGCCCGTCAGCTCGGACTGTCACTGCGCGCCTATGCGAACTACGAACGTGGCGAGCGTGCAATTCCCATTGAACTGCTGCGCGGCCTGTACGAGCAGTTTGCGATTGACCCTGTTTGGCTGCTGACAGGCGACGGCAATATGGCCTTCGACCGCGATGTGCGATATCGGCTCGATCAAAAAACGCTCGACAACGTGCTAATGGCCGTTGAGCGAATCGAGCAACGCCTTCCAGTGCCCCTCGATGCCAAGAAAAAGGCACGGCTCGTTGGCCTGCTCTACGAGCAATGCCAACTCCTTGGCGACAGCGCCGACGACATCCTGAAAGACTCGCGAATCGGGCGCCTGACGCGGGCGTTTCGCTGAGATCGACAACCGGCAAAAACGTTGAACAACACGCAACAACCGGAAGGCCGGCGCTAAGCTTCTGATTCCGCATTTGCCCGGCGCATTCAACGCCAGCAAAAAGCGCTGCATCCGTCGAGGAGATCCGTGATGGCGCGTCTGGACGACCTGCGTGAAGAACTGGAACAGCTAGGCAGGGAGATCGAACAGGAGGTGCGACGCGAAAGTACTGTGCGTGAACATGTCGCGTCTCCCTTTTGCGAGACGCCGGTTCGCATCGAACTCGACATTACGCCAAATGCGCGCCACCGGCTGCGAATCAGCATCACGATGCAACCGCCCGACGACGGACCACAATAAAATTTCGCCCGGTGCTTCTACCGGCCTGACATGCGTTGCGCATCAGCGCATCCAGTCACGCTCTACACTCCGCCACATGCTGCTCGCCCAGTTCAGAGCGCACCGACGTTGCGTTCTTGTCGATAGGCGCGAGATCAACATATCGGGCTGCACGCGAGCGCGCCGCTGCCCGTCTTTCGTTCGTTACCCGGGCCCCGCCGCAAGCTCGCCTCCTCGGCAAAGTAATCTCTGACGCATACAACACTTCGCGTCGCTCCGGCTTTACGGCGGCGCGCGGGATGCTCGCACCTCCCATTGTGAACAGACTTACACGCATTTTCCCAAGCGCATCAAACGCCCCCTCGGGGCGTACGCGTCCGAGCACGAACGTGCGACAACTGACTGCGCACGCCCCTGCTCCACAAAGCGCAACGCTGTGCAAATTTCCAGAACACGGCGCCGCACGGCCGACGGTTTCCTAAGATCAAACCTCGGTTTGTCGTTCCTCGTCGGCAGGGAAGCATGAATGTCCGCGCGCGACGGCAAGCGGCACGATCATTTATCCCAATCGGAGGTCATTGATGAGTCACCGCGACGTGATAAGTGACCAGGATCTCATCCGCTCGGCGTTTCCGAATTGGAACGCAATTCAACACACCATGGCATCGCCTGACGTATTCAATGTCGTCTTCGACATTATGTTCGACTGGACCAGCGTCGCGCTCGCGATGTTGATTCTGCATCGATTTGGATGGTGGGTGGCCCCAGCGGTCGTTGTCTGGATCGGCAACCGGCAGCGTGCGCTCGGCAATCTGCTGCATGATGCTGCACACCGCAACCTGGCTCGCTCGAGTTTCATCAACGACACACTTGCGCGCCTTTGCATCGCGCCCGCGCTGCTGAACAGCCTCGCCCTCTATCGTGATCTCCATGCTCGCCATCACGCATGGTTGGGCGATCCGCGGTTCGATCCCGACTACATAGCTGTTAGGCCCGAGCCAGGCGAAAGCTGGTATAAGCCATTTTTGAAGGTGTCTCTCACGCTGCGCGCATGGTTGGGTTCCACGTTCGGGCATCTGCATCTGTTGCGGCTTACTTGGTTGCAGCGCTGCGGCATCATCGGTTGGTGGGCGGCCGTACTGGGGGTCATCACGCTCGTCTGGGGAGCTCGTGCCGCCGAGCAGTTCGTCTGCCTCTGGATGCTGGCACGCGCCACCGTCTTTCACGCGATCACCACGTTTCGGGAGCTGTGCGACCACTTCGGCCGACAACCGGGCGGAATCTTCGCTTACACGCGTGACGTTTCGTCTCACAGCCTGTGGCGTTGGGTCATTCATCCGCGCAACAACGGATACCACTTGACGCATCACCTGATACCGTCAATTCCCTATCATCGCCTCGGCCATGCTCAGCGCAGCCTGCGAAAGTTACCGGCCTTCGCCCGCACTGCACGCGTATGTCACGCGTATTTTCGTGGTCCCGAGGCGGTCGTGCGCGAATGGGAAATCGGTGCGGGAGGCGAAAATGGCGCAGCGTAACCTGGGGGCAGTCCGTGTGGCCGCGTTGCTGGTCTCTGCAAGCTATGGCGTCTCCTTCCTGCTCGGTTCCGGCGAAATGGCTGTCCATGCCGGGATGGCCGGCAGTCTGTACGCGATCGTCACGGCGTTCGGTATGCTCGCGCTTGGTCTCGCCGCGCCGACCCTCTGGCGACAACGCCAACTCATCTGGGACGTCTTCGGCGAGCGCTATGGCCCGGCCGTGCGCAAGCTTGTGGCGCTACTCTCACTCGTCTGGATGTCCGGCGTGTTGGCCGCTCAGATCCATGGCGGCATCGCGGTGCTTGTCGCCGTGGGCCTGCCGGCAACCCATGCACTGGCTCTAATTGCCGCGGCGTTGCTAGTGATGTCTTCCGCCGAACTCGGCATGGCTGCAATCCTGTTCGCGTTCTGCCTCCTCGGGACAAACATCGCTCTCCTGCATGCGCTTATCGAATCGAACGGACTGTACGTGTACTTGCATGGGTGGCCGTCGTTCGTACACGGGATAGGCAACGCCCCTCTGGCTGAAACCGTGACTACCATCCCCGCGATTGGCTTTCTCGTCGTCACCGGCTCCGACTATCAGCAGTTCGTCATCGCCGCACGTCGACCGCGAGATGCCTGGCTGGGCTGTGCGCTCGCGAGCGCATTCCTGATGGTGACGGGGTTTCTTCCGGCAGCTACGGTTGTCGCGGCGCTCCATGCTGGGAGGCTGTCCGGACTAACAGATGCAGCAAGTGCGGTCCCGTCGATCATGCTACAAACTGGCGGGGGAATGGGGCTAGTGTGCATCGGCGTTATTCTGCTTGCTGCCCTCGGCTCTGGCACAGCCATTACGCGTGCGATGGCCTGCGCACTTGAAGGCCTTCGTCCAGTTGCGGGCGGCCACGGCCGTACGTCGCGCATCCTGATCATCGCAATGGGCTGCGCGATCGCGAGTGACGGTCAGGCAATCGTGTCAACCATCATTTCCTTGAACGTCGTGTATGTTGCGGCCATCGGGTTGCTGTTTGTCCTTCACGAGGCGGGACGACAGGTGGCACCGCGCTGTGCACCCTCGATGATGCTGGCAGGCGCTGCGACATCGCTGACGGTGACCGCGGCGCGTTACGCCGGCGTCAGCAGCATGCCAGTCTGGCTTCCACTTCCTGCAGGACTTGCAGCATCGGCCTGCGTGCTCGCCGCATGGCACGTCGAACTTTTTCGTCGCCGCGCGCGGTCATGAAATCTGCCACTGCGATGCCGGAAAATTCTAAGTCTGGAACCGGTGTGGGATCGGAGCACGGCCTTGGAATCCTATGGACTGCTCACGTGAGGCTTCCGTGCTCAAACCCTGCATAGTCAAGGCTTCGGCGCGCTGCATCAATGATGAGCGCAGTGATCTTGGCGAGCGGCTCGGGCTCCGACTCCCAGTGATGCCAATACAAATCTATCAGCAAATCATGGCTGGGCGCGAGCGCGACCAGTCTGCCGGAGTGAATCAATGGCTCGGCTTGCATCGCCGGCACCAGGCCATATCCGAGGTCATCCAGTATCGCATCGAGCAGCGCTGCCGGTGATGGAAAATAATGCTTGAGGTACTTACCCACAGACACGCCGAACCGCGACTCCAGAAAGACGTCATGCAGGCCGTCCTTTCTGTTAAACAGGACCGCCGTCGTTCTAAGCACATCCGCTAGCGTCATACCGTTGGCAAAATGCTCGGAGACAAACTTGGGTGTCGCCACGCATTGATAGCGCATCTGGCCGACCGGCTCGGCCAGGAAACCATCGACCGATTTCCGGTCCGTAGACAGGCACCCTTTGACGTCCCCGCGTGCGAGGGCATCGAGCGTATGGTCCTGGTCGTCAACGACGACCTCCAGCGCTACGTGGCGATGTGCGAGTTCTCGGGCGATCGGTCCGAACCAGGTTGCCAACGAATCCGCATTGACCGCAAGCGCAAGGTCGGTAGTTGCAGCGCTTCCTGGCGTGACGCGCCGAAGCAGCGCATCATGCAGCAGTCGCACCGACATGAAATAGCGCAGAACGTCTTCACCCGCCTTCGTAGGGGTGAGCGGCGGCTCGCGACTGAGAAGCAATGCTCCTAAAGACTCCTCGAGGATCTTGACTCGGCG
This sequence comes from Paraburkholderia sp. EG304, assembly GCF_046543485.1. Classification (NCBI taxonomy): domain Bacteria; kingdom Pseudomonadati; phylum Pseudomonadota; class Betaproteobacteria; order Burkholderiales; family Burkholderiaceae; genus Paraburkholderia; species Paraburkholderia sp. EG304. Next base: position 70,952 of record NZ_JBKGUA010000022.1, read on the forward strand.
CGAAGCCGCGCCACGAGAAATGTTCAAGGCAGCCGCGGCCCGTGTGAAATGTCGATGTTCCACCACAGCAGCAAACGTCTCCAGTTGCAGCATGTTCAACATTGTGCCTCCTTCCCGAACCGTGCCTCTGACGCGCGATTCGACGATCGCCCGCGTGGCCCAATCGACTGTGGTCACTCTGTCCGCGACGAGGTCTTCGGCAGTTCCCCTTTCGCTGCGTAATCGGTAATTGATCGACGCGCTTGCGATCTCAGGAAATCTGATGCAGTGGCGAGCGCAGCGGGTTATCGGGGAAGAGCGATTTCCACATCCGCGGCGTGAGTTCATGCACGCGCGAAGCCGGATGCTGGCCCACGCGTTGCAGCGCGTCGACCAGATAATCGTAGGGATCGATGTCGTGCAGCTTGCACGTCACCAATAGGCTTTGCGCGTTGCCGACTGCCGGGCACCGAGTTCGGCCCAGCAGAACATCCAGCTTTTCTTGCCCATCGGAATGGCGCGCAGCGTGCGCTCCAATGAGTTCGTATCGATCTCGACATCCGGATCGTCCAGATACAGCAACAGGCCGTCGCGACGTTCGCGCACGTAGGCCAGCGCTTTCGTGGATGGACTGCTCGGCAGTAAGCCTTGCGCCTCGAACTGCTTGTCCACCCACGCGAAGAACCGCTGCGCCGCCGGCAACCCATGCAGTTGCCGCCACGCGCGCTTGGCGGGGCCAGCCAGGTTCTTCTGCCGGATCTCTTCCTCGACGCGGTACAGCACGCCGATGTGCGCCAGCGCCTCGGCCACCCGAGCAGGCTCGATCGCCTCGGCCTTCACGAACGCGCATCTGCTGTGCGCCCAGCACTGAGCATGCGCGATACGGGTCTTCTTCGCATACCATGCATACGCGCTGTAGCCGTCCGTATGCAGCACGCCCCCGGCTACCGGCGCTTGCCCTAGCAGTTGTTCGACGTGTTCCTGCCGCCGGCTCGGCTCGTAAAGGAAGCAGATCTCGTCGTGCTCGCCCATCACCGGCCAGAAGTACGCCGACTTCATCTTGCCCGGGCCGTCTCGCCCAGCCTTCAGCTGCGTCTCGTCCATGCGCTTGACGCGTAAGATGAGGATCGACTGCCGCTGTGCATCGGTAGAAACTCCGCTCCGACACCGATTCCTGATGGCAAAACGTCTTGACCGTCTCGCCGCTCTGCGCAAAGCGCGACAGCCTCTCACGCCACGCCGATTCCACTTCTTCTCTTGCTATTGCCGTCATCGCTTGCCCCTCCTGAGCGAACTCAATGGCGGCATTGTGCGACTGCCTTTACGCGGGTTCTATAACGCCCATGGCTTACCGGTTACGCTGCATCAGCAGATTTCGGGTCTGGACACGGCGGCTCACTGAACTAGTACAACATCCCACAAATTCCTTTAACAATTATCCGTCTCAACGAAGCTGGTAGGACCGTAAAAGCAGGCTGAAATCGTGGGCAGATTTATTAAAGCTAATTGAGGGACGTTGTACCAGGGTGATTCCTTACCGCGCATACCATGCAACCCGTTTTTTCAACCGGCCAGTCCGTATGAACCAAAATTGGCGCGCGTCAACATCCACGAAGGTCATTTCTCAGACCGCCGAAGCACCGGCTGCCTTGGGACAGGCCTACTGAGCTCGCGAGGTCCACGACCAGAGCCACCGGACTAGGTGCCGACCGAGTACGAATGCGGGCCGTAGTGAGACCTACGCAGCGCTCAAGACAGCGCGCGTCAGAAAAATCATCTTCGAGATTCGCATTCTCGCCTATAGCATGCCAAGCATTGCAAGCCGTGCTCATCTCATGCCTCCCGCCCATTGGTAGGCAGCCCTTCGCCACCGTTCACCGAACGGTGCCGCAAGTCAGGGGCATGCAGCCTCAACCCATTTTTGGAGCGAAGACGCATCGGCACCGGCATACCGAACGATATGCAAATTTGACCCGCAAGTCAAATTAAGATTACAGCTAGCCGCTGTGGGCAGACATCGCTCTGATTTACTGGCCGCGTGACCCGCTGAAAGCCTTGGTGGGCCGGGTGGGATTCGAACCCACGGTGTCCTTTCGGAGGCGGATTATGAGTCCCGGCATAAATCCCATCGAATCAATAGGTTACACGAAAAAGCGCTCCGCGAACTGGCTTTAAGACCATCGCGGAAAGCGGCTTTGGGACTAGCGCCGACGGGAATTGCGGAGCGGTTCGTGCCCCCGGGCCCGCAATACTGCGGGGGGCTGCCCGTACAGCCGCCCCGCTGTTCAAAGCACCGTCTTGTGAGCAGGAATTGTGCGGGGCTCTCCAGTAACGAACCTGACTGCTCGAGCGCCTGTTCGCTATCGCCGCGCCGGTTGCATGATGTCCCGCCCTGGAGAAGCCAGGACATCTCTCCTGAAGGTTGCTTCAAATCCCCCCAACACACATGTATTTGACGACCGTGTATTCATCGATGCCGTAATGAGAGCCTTCGCGACCCACGCCCGACTGCTTCACGCCGCCAAAAGGCGCGACCTCGTTGGAAATCATCCCGGTGTTGATGCCCACCATTCCATACTCGAGCGCCTCGGCGACGCGCCACACACGGCCAATATCGCGACTATAAAAATAGGAGGCGAGCCCGAATTCGGTATCGTTCGCAAGGGCGACGACCTCTTCGTCCGTCTGGAAGCGGAAGATCGGTGCAAGCGGCCCAAACGTTTCTTCGCGTGCGAGCAGCATCGACGGCTTCGCGTCGGCCACGACGGTCGGCTCGAAGAATCCATGTCCGAGCGCATGCCGCTTACCGCCGATCAGCAGGCGGCCGCCTTTGCCAAGCGCGTCTTGGATATGTTCCTCGACCTTCAGCACGGCAGCCTCGTTAATGAGCGGCCCTTGCGTGACCCCGTCAGCCGTGCCGACACCCACCTTCAACTGCCCGACAGCGGTCGTCAGCTTCGACACGAATTCGTCGTAGACGCGGTCATGAACGTAAAAGCGGTTCGCGCACACGCAGGTTTGCCCCGAGTTCCGGTACTTCGAAGCCATCGCACCCACCACCGCCTCGTCGAGGTCCGCATCGTCGAACACGATGAACGGCGCATTGCCTCCCAATTCGAGCGAGAGCTTCTTAATCGTCGGCGCGCATTGAGCCATCAAGTCACTGCCCACCGGCGTCGACCCGGTAAATGACAATTTGCGCACGATGGGATTACGCGTCAATTCGCCGCCAATCACGCGTGAGCTTCCGGTAACGACGCTGAGCACGCCCTTCGGCACACCCGCCCGCTCGGCCAACACTGCGAGCGCAAGTGCCGACAAAGGCGTTGCATCCGCGGGGCGCACGATCATGGGACAACCCGCGGCCAGCGCGGGGCCGACCTTGCGCGTGATCATCGCCGCTGGGAAATTCCAGGGTGTGATGGCCGCGCATACACCGATTGGCTCCTTGGTGACAACGATGCGCCGGTCGCTGGCAACCGTCGGAATCACATCGCCATAGGTGCGCTTGCCTTCCTCGGCGAACCATTCGATGAACGACGCGGCGTATTGGATTTCGCCCTTCGCTTCGGCAAGAGGCTTGCCCTGCTCCGTTGTCAGGATCAACGCGAGATCGTCGACGTTCGCGATCATGAGCTCGTACCACTTGCGTAGGACTGCCGCGCGCTCCTTCGCCGTCTTCTTCCGCCAGGCGGGCCATGCGCGATTGGCGGCGTCGATAGCGCGGCGCGTCTCCGCTTCGCCCATCTTCGGCACGGCGCAAATGACCGTTCCGGTCGCCGGGTCCGTCACGTTGAACGTCGCGCCCGTATCGGCGTCCTGCCATTCGCCGGCGACGTAACATTTCGTCTGAAGCAGCGACGGATCTTTGAGCTGGATAGTCGTCATGATGTCAGTTCCTTATAACGTTCGGACCGCTGCGTCACGCAGCTTCCGCCGCTGCTTGCTCGAGCACGTCCTCGAGAATCGTGAGCGCTTCCTCGAACACGCCGTCCTCGATCGTCAGCGGGAACAGGAAACGGATCACGTTCGAGTAAACGCCGCATACCAGCAACAAGAGACCGCGCTCAAGGGCGCGTGTCTGCACGCGCTTCGTAAACGCTGCGTCGGGTGCGTCCGGGGCGCCCGGGACACTGAATTCCACGGCCGTCATGGCGCCCGTGCTGCGCACGTCGGCAATCTGCGGGACGGTCGATCGAAGCGCGGTCAGCTTCGTCTTCAGGCGTTCGCCCAGCGCCGCGGCGCGATCACATAGCTTCTCGGAATCGATGATGTCCAGCACCGCGTGCGCGGCGGCCACTGCAAGCGGGTTGCCCGCGTAGGTTCCGCCCAGTCCGCCAGGCGCGGCTGCGTCCATCACTTCCGCCCGGCCCACCACGCCCGATAGCGGCATGCCGCCCGCGAGGCTTTTGGCAATGGTCATGAGGTCAGGCACCACGTCGTAGTGTTCCATCGCAAACAACCTGCCGGTGCGCGCAAAGCCCGTCTGCACCTCATCGGCGATCAGCAAAATGCCGTGCTTGTCGCAAAGCGCGCGCAGTTCGTGGACGAAATCAGTAGGAGCCTGATAGAACCCGCCTTCACCTTGCACCGGTTCGAAGATGATCGCAGCCACGCGCTGCGGATCGATATCGGCTTTGAAGAGATATTCGAGCGCCTTCAACGAATCGGCCGTCGTCACGCCGTGCAATGGATTCGGAAACGGTGCGTGGAATACGTCCGCCGGGAACGGGCCGAAGCCGATCTTATAAGGGGCAACCTTGCCCGTGAGCGCCATGCCCATCATCGTGCGCCCGTGAAAACCACCCGTGAACGCAATGACGCCGGGACGGCCCGTTGCAGCCCTCGCAATCTTGATCGCGTTTTCGACTGCCTCCGCGCCGGTCGTGAAAAACGCCGTCTTCTTCTCGTGCTTGCCCGGCGCGCGCGCGTTGATCTTTTCGGCGAGCGATACGTATGACTCGTACGGAACGATCTGATACGCGGTATGGGTGAAATGGTCCAACTGCTCGCGAATGGCCGCCACGATCTTCGGATGACGGTGGCCGGTATTCGTCACCGCAATGCCGGCGGCAAAGTCGATGAAGCGGCGCCCTTCGACATCCCACAGCTCGGCGTTGAGCGCGCGCTCCGCATAAAAGTCGCACATTACGCCGACGCCGCGCGGCGTCGCCGCGTTCTTGCGTTGCTGCAGATTAGCGTTGCTGATTCCCATCTTCACTCCTTCACGCAGTTAGGTATGACGCGTCCGCAACGGCCCGCGCGATGAATCGATTGCCGTCCACTATAATTGCAAGTGGCCCTTATCATCAGAGCCAATCCACGCAAACTTTAGGAGCCAATTTGGGGCCGACGATGCTGTCCGATTGGCTGGCGCAGCGCCTCGATCGCAGCGATAACCAGCCGCTCTATCGCCAGTTGCACCGGCTGTTGCAGCAGGCGATTTTGTCGAGGGAATTGTCGGCAGGCACGCGGCTGCCTCCCTCGCGCCTGCTTGCACAGGAACTCGGGCTCGCGCGCAACACCGTCATTCAGGTATACGAGCAACTTGCGCTAGAGGGCTACGTATCGTCATCGACAGGCCGCGGCACCTTCGTTGCCGACACCTCGCCCGATGAGATCGTGGGGGCGATCGATAAGGCGCCCGATGCGGGCGCGAAGCTCGCGTTGCCGCCGGCCCTTGATCACTACGCTGCAAGCCCGCCGCCTGCGCAGCAGGCGTTGTCCGCACGCGGTCAGCGCCTGCTCAGAGGCATCGGCGTATCGAAGCGTCAGTTGGGCGCGTTTATGCCAGGCGTGCCCGACGTCACCCGTTTTCCCGCTCGCGTTTGGACTCGTCTACACAACAAGTACTGGCGGCGCCCACGGCAAGACCTGCTCACCTATGCGCCGGCAGGCGGGCTTCCGCTTTTGCGGCGCGCGTTGGCGGACTATCTGCGAGCGTCGCGCTCCGTGCGCTGCACGCCCGAGCAGGTAGTCATCACAACGGGCATTCATCAGTCCATTGATCTTGCAGTCCGGCTCTTGTCTGATCCTGGCGAGGTGATATGGACCGAAGATCCGTGCTATTGGGGCGTGCGCAGCGTCCTACAGGTTTCAGGGCTTCAACCGAAACCGATCCCTGTCGACGAGGAAGGCATCAATCCCTCCGTCGCCGACCTTGCACTGCCGCCGAAATTGATGCTCGTTACGCCCTCTCACCAGTACCCCCTCGGAATGGTGATGAGCCTCGCGCGCCGGCGCATGCTGCTCGAATACGCGCGGCAGCACCATTGCTGGATCATCGAAGACGATTACGACAGCGAATTCCGCTACGGCAGCCGGCCGTTGGCGTCGCTGCAAGGGCTGGATGACGCGGGACAGGTGATCTATGTCGGCAGCTTCGGCAAGACGCTCTTTCCCGGGTTGCGCGTCGGCTATATCGTCCTCCCCGAGCCACTCGCCGAGACCTTCGCCACGGCCAGTGCCGAGCTGTATCGCGAAGGCCAACTGCTTCAGCAGGCCGTGCTTGCGGAGTTCATCGCGGAGGGGCACTTGGCATCGCATATCCGAAAGATGCGCACACTCTACGGGCAACGCCGCCAAATCTTGCTGGAAGCTGCGGCGCGCCGCTACGGCGATGCGTTGGCAGTCGCGGGCGGGGACGCCGGGCTGCACCTCGTCATGCGCCTACCCGACGACATCAGCGATCACGCAGTCGCTCACGCGGCGCTCGAGCGTAACGTCGTGGTTCGGCCGCTCTCGGGCTACTACGCAGACCCTTCACGCGCCTCCGCGGGCCTTCTACTGGGTTATGCCTGCGTGCCGGACCACGAAATTCCTCCTGCCTTCGATACGCTCGCAGAAGCCCTTGATGCGACCTTCGATCGTTGTGCCTGACGCGTTCGCTGCGACGCCATCAGGTCAAAGGCCATGTTTCACATCTGAGCCCCCGACGCAGAGCGTTCAGTCGAGACGCGTGAAAACTCATGACGATCGAAGACGAAGGCGCCCTCAGATCGAAGGCATGGAATGCACCCGGAACGACGACGAGCTCTGTTTCGATTCCCGCGGAAAGCAGCCGCGTTGCGTAGGCGATGTCCTCGTGGATAAACAGGTCGATCGACCCGACCCCGATCCAGGCTGGCGGCAAACCTTCCACGTCCTCGACTCTCGCCGGAACCGCTGCGGCAGGAACAGTGTCCGTGCCCGGTACCTGCCCTAGTAGACAATGCCACCCGAGCCGATTGGCCGCCTCCGTCCACTGGATCGCTCCAATGTGTGCGGGTACTCGAACAGAACTGCCGGTGCGATCGTCGAGCATGGGATACGTGAGGCATTGGAACGCGATGGGATACTCGCCGCGATCGCGGGCAGTGATCGCGAGCAAGGCGGCGTGTCCACCGCCTGCGCTCTCTCCCATTACTGCAATGCGATCTCTGTCGACGCCCACCTCCTCGGCATGCTCATACAGCCAACGCAGCGCCGCGTAGTTGTCTTCGACCGACATGTCCCACGTTGCCGCGGGCGCGACACGGTAGTCCACCGAGACCACAACGCAGCCGATTGCTACCGCGATATCCTGCAGGAACCGAACACCGTCTGCCGCCGCCCCAAACAGAAAACCCCCACCATGCATATGTACGATCGCGGGACGCCTCGCTCCGGGCTTGGCATTGATGACAACGATCGGCACCTCGACCTCTGCGGGGCGACCATCGATCGTCCGCCTGAAGTACGGGACCGAAGGATCGGGCGGGACAGGCTTTTTATACTCATCCGTCATCGCTTGGCAGAAGCGTGCCAAATTTCCGATCGACGGCTCAGGCGCCGATGCCATGAACTCGATCACGCCGCGGCCGGCCGGCCGTAGTTCAGGCGTGACGTGCAATAGCGCATCAAGTTTCCTCTTGATCAGCACAATGGAGCTCCAAGTGTAAGTTGCGTTTCATCTAATTTTTTGGTGCTTGCCATAAGCGGGGAATATCGCGCTGTCACGATGAAATGTCGAAAGCCCTTGCATCAGCACGGCCGCGATCGCTAACAAAGTTGGACTCAGTAGCCGGCGCCTTTGCAAGCAGGCTCCCGACGATACCGAGCCCGGCGCCGACGAGCAGATAGTAGGCGGGCGTCATCATCGATCCCGTCGTGTGTAAGATCCAAGTGATGATGAGCTGAGCAAAGCCCCCAAAAAGCAGAACCGCGATGTTGTAGCTGATCGCCAGACCAAGCGACCGGTGCTTGAAAGTGAATTGCTCGGCCATCGCCGGCGCGTACACCGCCAACAACATTGCCACGGGGGTCGAGAGCAGGACGAGTGTTACGACGAGCCTCAGGAAGCTGGGCGCGGAAACCAACCACCCGAAAAGCGGGAGCAATATCGCTGCGTACGAGACTAGACCGAAAAGCAAGACGCTCTTTCTCCCAATACGGTCGGACAGCGCGCCGAAAAGAGGAATCGAGACGATCATCACGATGAGGCAAAGGCATTGCGATGCGAATGCGTCGTCCAGGCGAATGCCGAGATACTTGTTGGCGAAGGTCGGCATATAGGCAACGAGCACATATTGCGCAATCGTTGAAGCCGACGTCAAAAAGAATCCACACAGCGCCGCTCTGATCTGACGCGGTTTTCGCATGCCTTGGGGTAGCTCAGCTTGCTCGACACGCTCCACGTTCGGTTCCTCGACATGGCGCCGAAACCAGTAACCCACGGGTGCGATAAGCAAGCCGAACATGAAAGGAATCCGCCAGCCCCAGCCGTAAAGCTGGTCGTGACTCAGCGAGTGGGTGATGAGCGCGCCCGCTCCCGCGCCGAGCAGGAAGCACAGCGCTTGTCCAAAGCCCATCCATGAGCCATAGAAGCCTCGCCTCTCACGAGGACTCATTTCAACGAGAAGCGCCGTCGAACTGGCGAACTCACCGCCAGTGGCGAATCCCTGAAGCAATCTCGCTGCAACGACGACTACGGAGCTTGCCGCGCCGATGACTGCAAAGGACGGCGTAAAGGCAATCAACGCCGTCGCAATGGTCATCATCGCTATGATGAGTTGCATTGCCGCTTTCCGGCCCTTTCGGTTCGCATAGATCGCAATCAAAATTCCGCCGACCGGACGCATGAAGAAACCTGCGCCAAAGGTCGCGGTGGTCAAAAGAATCGATGCATATTCATTTCCCGACGGGAAAAATACCGTTGAAATGATGGCCGTGAGAAGCCCGAAGATCACGAAGTCATAACACTCGAGTGCGTTACCGATCACTGCCGCCGCCACCTGCCGGGCAGATGGCGCCTTGATGGAAGTATTCACGGCCTGTCTCCTAAATTTTGGTTGCAGCGGCTGGTGCGCGTAGGCCTGTTGCGAAGCCCGTTGTCAGGCCCAATACAGCGTAGGCTTGCCGGGCATCCGTGCCGCTAGATATCCACTCTTTCCAGCTGCGTTGCGTACATCTGGCCTCGCTCCCGGTACTCGTTCGCGTTTATCTGGATCCTCTCGACAGCTTCGTCGTTCAATTCACGAACGACCTTTGCCGGTGCGCCGACGATGAGGCTGCGGCCGGGGAACTGCTTGTTCTCTCCCAGTAAAGCCGCGGCGCCGATCAGACTGTTTGGCCCTACCCTCACGCCATTGAGTAAGACGGATTGCAGACCGATGAGGCTGTACTCGCCGACGAAGCAACCGTGCAGCGTCGCTTGGTGGCCGATGGAGACGCCATGGCCAACCACAACCGGAAAACCAGGATCTGCATGAATGACGGCGCCATCCTGCACGTTCGCGTCACGCCCGATGACGATCTTCTCGTTGTCGCCTCGAATGACAGCTCCCGGCCAAATGGACGCGCCCGGACCAATCTCGACCTCACCGATGATGATCGCGTGCTCCGACACATAGGCTTGTGGATGGATAACAGGCCGGCGCGTACCGATTTTGTACAGCGCCATGTCAGACACTCGCTTGCTGATCGACGCAATACGCTTCCCATTCTTTCGAGAGAAGCACCCGGACGTCTTTCTTCGCGATTTTTCCGTAGGCGGACTTTGGCAATGCCTCCCAAAACACGACATGTCGCGGCCATTTGTATCGCGCGAGCTTGCCGTCGAGGTGCTTGATCAGATCGTCCGGCGCGGGTTGCGCACCGGGCTTGCACACGACGACCGCCACCCCGAGTTCGCCCCATTTCGGGTCCGGCATACCCAACACGGCCACTTCATGGACACCTGCGTGCGTCAGGAGAGCCTCTTCCACTTCGCGCGGGTAGACGTTCGACCCGCCCGAGATGTACATATCGGAGGATCGGCCCGTGATGTAAAGGAAGCCTTCCTTGTCGAGATGGCCTAAGTCTCCGGTATGAAACCAGCCGTGCTTGAACGCCTTCGCGTTCGCGTCCGGGTTATTGTCGTAGCCGAGCATCACCGCCGGACCTCGAACGCAAATCTCGCCCGTCTCGTCAGGCTGCAGCCGATTGCCGTCGTCGTCGCAGATGGCGACTTCAATGCCGGTGCGCGGAAAGCCGCATGTTCCCATTCGGCAGTTCGGCGCGTCGTCGTCTTCTTCATGCATCGACGGCGGCAACACCGTAATGTTTCCGGTCACCTCGCCAAGACCGTAGTATTGGACCAATACACGCCCCAGCTTCTTCAGTGCGTGCTTTTGATCGGCGCGATACATCGGCGCGCCAGCATAGATCACGAATCGCAGCGAGCTATGATCGTAACGGTCGACGGCTTCGTGCTCGGTCAACATCTTGACGATGGTCGGCACCGTGAACATGTTGTCGATCCGATGCGTCTGAACCAACGACCACACCTCTTCCGGATCGAGACGTTCAGAGCCTGGCAACACGCTTGCAGCGCCACGCGCGGTATTGACGATCGCATGAATGCCTGCGCCGTGAGATAGCGGCGCCACCACGAGCGAGCGCGAGCGATAGTCGATGCCGGGCATCAGATCCGCCAGGTGGTTCGTGACAACAAACGCCATTTGGCCATGCGTCAGCGTGCCCGCTTTGGGCTGCCCGGTCGTGCCCGACGTGTAGAAGAACCAGAGGGGATCGTCACGGTCAACTTCCGCCGACTCGAGCGGCTCGTGTGCGCTAGCCGCGAGCGATGGGTATGCCAGCTCGCCAGCGCGCGGCTGCCCCAGCGCGAGAACGACTTGCAGTGCGGGCGACGCTGCTTGCACGGCATCGACGTACTCCTCGAAGCCGGCGTCATAGATCATGACTTTCGCTGCGCTCGACTTCCCAAGATAGGCAGCTTCGGGCGGGGCGATACGGTAGTTCGTCGGCACCCATACTGCCCCGAGCTTGAATGCGATGTAGGCGCTTTCGAACAAAGGCAAGTTATTGCGGGAATGCACGAGAATCTTGTCGCCCTTGCCGACGCCAAGCCTACGCAGGGCTGAGCAGACCGCATCGACGCGAGCATTGATCTCGGCCCAAGTCCACGTCCGCTCGGCGGTAATGAATCCAGGCACGTTGGGATGACGGCGGGCAACCTGCGTCAGCAGGTCTCCAAGGTTCATGACGGTGGTCAGCATGTAGGTTCTCTTTTCATCAAAAACCGAGATGCATTACGAGCGGCGCTCGAGGATGCTCAGATAGTTCGCCACCGCGGCCCCACCCATGTTGAACACGCCGGCGAGCGTCGCGTTGGGGATCTGCATGTCGCCGGCTTCCCCCGCAAGCTGCATGGCGGCCATGACGTGCATCGACACACCGGTCGCTCCAATGGGATGCCCCTTGGATTTCAAGCCGCCGGACGGGTTGACGGGCAAGCGACCGTCCTTCGTCGTGACACCATCGAGAATCACGCGAGCGCCTTGGCCTTTTTCCGCCAGACCCATCGCCTCGTATTCGAGCAACTCCGCAATCGTGAAGCAGTCGTGGGTTTCGACGAGCGAGAGATCGTTGAGCGTGACGCGCGCGCCGTCCAAACCTCTTTTCCACGCCTCACGCGCGCCGCTGAACTCCGTGCGGTCCCGACGCGAGAGGGGCAGGAAGTCGCTGACCTGGACAGCCGAACGAAACGCGATTGCGCGCGGCGCAGCGTGTGCAACTTCGGGGGCGGCAATGATCATTGCTGCGGCGCCATCGGAAATCAGCGAGCAGTCGGTGCGCTTGAGCGGGCCTGCGACAAAAGGATTTTTTTCCGACGGCGTTCGGCAGAAGTCGAAGCCGAAGTCACGACGCATGTGCGCGTACGGGTTCGCTACGCCGTTGTGGTGGTTTTTTGCTGCGATCGCGGCGAGCGCATCCGATTGATCGCCGTAGCGATCGAAGTAAGCCTGGGCGATCGTTCCGAATATGCCTGCAAATCCGCCCTCCACGCCTGCTTCTTCCTTGGCATACGAGCACTTCTGCAGCACTTCGCCGACTTCCTTCGTCGGTAGGCTGTTCATTTTCTCGAAGCCGATCACGAGCGCATATTTCGAGCGGCCGGCGCGCACCGCATCAAGCGCTGAGTAGATCGCGGCCGAGCCGGTCGCGCACGCATTCTCACATCGCACGGTTGCGGCGTAGCGAAGCTCGGGGATGGAATTCAAGACCAGCGCGGACGGAAAATCCTGATACACGAAGCCCGCATTGAAGGTGCCGACGTGAACCGAGTCGATCGCCTCCGGCGCCACGCCCGCATGCTGCAATGCGGCTTTCGCGGACGTTGCGATCATTTCCTCGGGTTCGAGCGCGTCGAGCTTGCCGAACGGAAGATGGCTCCAGCCAATAATCGAAGGTTGCATGTGAAATCCTGTATTGAGAATGCTGTTCAGACGCCAGGCAACTTAATACCCGGGAAGGTTTTGATGACGGCCGTATCGTCCTCGTGACCGAGACCCGCGGCGGAGGCTGCCGCGAACATTTGATACGCCGTGGAGGCGAGCGGCAGCGGGAACGTGTTTGCGCGCGCGGCCTCGAGGACCAAGCCGAGATCCTTGACGAAGATATCCAGCGCGGTGTGCGGTGGAGAATATTCTCCCTTCAGGATATGAGGCACGCGATCGGCGAAGACCCATGAATTACCGGCGCTGTGCGTGATCACGTCGTAGAGCTGTTCGGGATCGATGCCTTCGCGCAGGCCAAGCGCCATCGCTTCCGCCGCAGCGGCAATTTGAACGCCGGCGAGGAGTTGATTGATCACCTTGACCTTGGAACCAGAGCCGTGATCCGAGCCGAGCCGATACACCTTGGAGGAGATCGCCTCGAGCACATCGCCGCACGCTTCGTATGCGGCATCCGGGCCGGACGTCAGCAACGTCAAAGTACCCTTGGCCGCGCCGACAACACCTCCCGACACGGGCGCATCGATCAACGCAATGCCTTTCTCGCCAAGCCGCTTGCCAAGCGCCGCCGCGTAACTGGGCTGCACCGTTGCGGAGGACACCACCACACTCCCGTGTTTCATGCCTTGCACGGCGCCGTTCTCGCCAAAAAGCACGCTATCGGTCTGCGCTGAGTTGACGACCAACACGATGACCACGTCGCACTGCGCGCCAAGCATGGCAGGCGACGTACAAGCCTTTCCGCCCCGTGCCGCAAACGCATCGAGGACTTCGCGACGCAGATCGCATCCATAAACCGTGAAGCCTGCCTTGATGAGATTGTCGGCCACTCCCTGACCCATTGCCCCAAGACCAATCACACCGACGCTTCTGCTCATATTCATTCTCCTGCCACGCCAATTCGCTCAATAGACCAACGGAAACAAACCGCCGGTACCACACCCTTCGTGATACGGCGTACCAGCCGACCGCGAGGCTGCCGGGGCCTAGACTCAGGCCCATCCGACCGCGCCGCCACAAACCCGGATAGGGTTCATAATATGAACCCTTGTATTCATATCTCGCTACTCAATTGGAGGATAGGTCGCATGATAGGCCAAAGTAGCTGGCTATCAACGGACACAAGGGTTAACTATGGCGTCATAATATGAACCACTAGGAGAATGACCATGTCTGATGCAATTCCCGGCGCCCAAGCCGTTTCTCGTGCGCTGCGCGTGCTTCGATCGGTCGCGCGCACGCGAACCGTTGGAATCAACCTCGCTCAACTCGTGCGAGACACGGGGCTCAACAAAGCAACAGCTCATCGGCTCGTACTGGCCTTGATCGCGGAAGGCATGGTCGAGCAAGATCCCCAATCTCTGCGCTATTTCGTCGGCCGCGAGTGTTATGTGCTGGGCGGAATAGCCAGCGAGCGATTCGGTTTAGGCAGAGAAGCCGTAGACGCTGTGGCGCGGCTCGCGATGTGGTCAGGCGACTCGGCTTTCTTTTCGATTCGCAGTGACGTATTTGCAGTTTGCGTACTGCGGGAAGACGGTGATTACCCTCTTAAGACACACGTGCTGCAGCCGGGCACGCGACATCCTCTCGGCATAGGCGCAGGCAGCTTGGCGATGCTCGCCGCGTTGGGCGACACCGAAGTAGATCGCGTCCTCGGGGAGAACGAAAAGATTCTCAAAAAATCGTACGCAAACTTTTCTTCTGCCTTTCTGCGAAGTGCAGTGACAATGACCCGCGAGCGAGGCTTCTCCGTTAATGAGGGCCTAGTAGTCAGCGGCTCATGGGGTATCGGCGCCGCCGTGCATTCGCCAACCGGGGACGTCATCGGTGCGCTATCCATTGCGGCTGTGGAATCGCGCCTACCCAAAGATCGACAGTCAGAGGTTGGCAAACATCTCATGAAGGAAGCCAAACGTCTTGAAGCGCACCTTGCGCGTTTGTCCGCGATGCGCCCCGAGCCGAAGCCGAAGCGATCCCGTAGCGCGTGACACGGCGCATCGCGCAAGGGCTCATGAGCGCGCGTCGGCCGCGGCTGAGGCTGTGGGCGTTCACCGCCTCTGGCGCGCGCTCCTCGTTTAGGCCGTAAGCTGCTGCATCAGCTCATCGCGCTGCATGCGATGCGAACGCAGCGCGGCTTCCTTTACCGGCCCGAAGCCCCGGATTTGTTGCGGCGACCTGGCCACCTCCAACGCAACCTCATAGCGGTCGAACAGGCGCGTAGCAAGCGTTTCGATATCGCAGAGGTACTGCGCCACCAGCGCGCGCTCGGCGCGACGCTCCGCGGTGTAGCCGAACACATCGGCAGCCGTCCCGCGCAGCCCGCGAAGGCATGCCAGCACACGCATCACACGGAAGATCCAGGGACCGAAGCGACGCTTGCGCGGACGGCCCGTGGTCGGATCGGTGCGCGACAGCAGCGGCGGCGCGAGCCACAGCGATACCTTGCGTGCGGACGCGAACTGCGTATCCAGCGATGCCCGAAACACGTCGCCCGAGTAAAGACGTGCGACTTCATACTCGTCCTTGTACGCCATCAGCCGGTACGCATTGACCGCAACCGCCATCGCGAAATCTTCGCTGCCCGGCCGGGCAGCGGCTTCCGCACGACGAGCGAGCGTGACCAGATCACGGTAACGCTGAGCATAGGCGGCGTTCTGGTAGGCCGTCAGCTCCCCGGCCCGATGCGCGATCACTTCATCGAGCGTTTCGGGCGCGACGTCAGCAGCGCCAGGGGTAGCCGTGATCGCGTCGATTTCGAAACCCGCAGCAAGAATTCGCCCCCAATCGAACGCACGCCGATTGAGCGACACGGCGGCGCCGTTAGCTACGATTGCACCGTCGATCGACGCACGCGACAGCGGCACCAGCCCCTTCTGCCACGCAAAGCCGAGCAGCAACGTATGCATCGGCAGCGTGTCGCCGAACAGACGCTGCGCCGCCCCACTCGCGTCCAGTCCGTGCCACGCCGACGCGAGACAGCGCTGGCGGACACGCTCCTGCATCAGGCCGACGGGAAGCGTCGCATCGCGATTCTGGACCGCGTCTGCCGTGGGTTGCACAGTCAGGTTGACCACGGCGGCGGTGCGGTCCGGCGACAGCCGCGTCAGCGTATCGGCAGACGCCGACACAACCAGATCGGCGCCAAGCAACAGGTTGACCGCGCCTTCACCGATGCGCGACGCGGGGATGGCGTCGGCTGAGGTGGCGAGCCGCACCTGACTGACCACCGCGCCGTTCTTCTGCGCCAGCCCGGTGAAATCCAGCACCGTCGCAGCTCTGCCATCTGCATTCGCCGCCGCGCCGAGCAATGCACCCATGGTCAACACGCCACTGCCGCCGATGCCGGTCACGTAGACATTGAAAGGCTGATCCAGCGACGGAACGTCGGGCTCAGGTACCTGCGCGAGCAATGCGCTCGCACGCGCCTGCAGCGCGTCAGCATCGGGCTTGCGCAAGATGGCGCCTTCCAGTTCGACGAAGCTCGGGCAAAAACCTTTGGTGCAAGAAAAATCCTTGTTGCACGCATTCTGATTGATGGCGCGCTTGCGACCGAGCGGCGTATCGAGCGGCTCCACCGCGATACAGTTGGACTGCACCGAGCAGTCGCCGCACCCTTCGCAGACGGCCGGGTTGATATAGAGGCGCCGATCCGGATCGGGCATCGTGCCGCGCTTGCGCCGGCGCCGCTTCTCGGCGGCACATGTCTGCTCATAGACGATCGCGGTCACTGCCGGAATCTCGCGAAACTCCCGCTGAACGGCGTCGAGCGCGTCACGGTGGAAGACTTCCACGCCCTGGGCAAGATCGGCGCGCCCTGTCCAGCGGGCGGGATCGTCCGACACTAGCGCGATGCGCGTGACACCCTCCTCGCGCAACTGGCGCGTGATGCGCAGCGGATCCGGCGTCCCTTCGGCCGGCTGTCCTGGCGGCGTCTTGGCGGCACGCGCAGCACGCATCGCCTCGGCGCTTTCGTACTGGCCAGAGACCTGCGCGGTAATCGGTGTGTCCATGAAGCCGGGAAGAATGGCGTTGGCGCGAATGCCCTGCTTGGCATACTGGATCGCCATGCTCTGCGTGAGCTGGTTGAGCCCTGCCTTGCTCGCCTGGTACGACGCGTATGGATAGAGGTATCGGATGGACGCAAGCGAGGAGACGTTGACGATCGCTCCCTTGCCCTGCCGTAGCATGTGCGGCAGCGCGTACTTCGAAGTCAGAAATGCGCTGACCAAGTTCAGGTTGAGAATGTGGCGAAAGCTCTCCTCACTCTCCTCGACTACGCCGCCTAACGCAGTTCCGCCCACATTATTGTGCAGCACGTCGACGCGACCATGCCGGCGGGCAACGTCATCCACCAATGTGCTTACCTGCAAGCTCTTGGTAACGTCGCACATCGCAGCTTCGACGCGGCCACCTTCGCCTGCGATGATCGAGCGCGTCTCTTCGGCCGCATCGAGGTTGACATCAATCGCGACTACTGTGGCGCCGGCGCGCGCGTAAGTTACCGCCGCCGCCTTTCCGTTACCCCAACCTGGTCCGCAAGACCCGGCCCCGAACACCAACGCTACACGGCCCTCTAGAGGGTGTTAGGAACTTTCAGTTGGACCTGGTATCCTGGTGTGATGACACCACGCAAGCCATACCCGACTGATGTGACGGACGAAGAATGGAGCTTCGCCGCTGCGTACTTGACCTTGATGAACGAAAACGCACCGCAACGTCGATACGAACTTCGCGAAATGTTCAACGCGCTGCGCTGGATGGCGCGAGCCGGTTCCTCGTGGCGTATGCTGCCGACTAACTTCCCGCCGTGGGAACTGGTCTATCAGCAAACACAACGGTGGCTGAACGCGGGTTGTTTCGAGGCGATGGTTAGCGATTTGCGTTCGGTGCTGCGTGTCGCCCAGGAGCGCCGGGGGCAACCCAGCGCGGTTATCCTGGATGGACGCACGTTGCAGTCCACGTGCGAAAGCGGCCCGCGTGCGGGCTACGATGGCTATAAGCGCAAGCGTGGCAGCAAGGTACACGTGGCGGTCGATACGCTGGGCAATCTGCTGGCTGTGCACATTACGCCGGCCAACGAGCAGGAGCGAGCGCAGGTCGCCGAGCTTGCCCGTCAGGTTCAGCAGGTAACAGGTCAAACAGTGAAGGTGGCATTCGCTGACCAAGGCTATACAGGTGAGGATGCGGCGCAGGCCGCGCGTGATGAAGGCATTGAACTGCAGGTCATCAAGCTGCCGGAGGCAAAAAAAGGCTTTGTCCTCCTGCCGCGTCGCTGGGTGGTCGAGCGCAGCTTTGGCTGGTTGAATCGCTTCCGGCGGCTCGCACGAGATTACGAGCGACTTCCGCAGACGCTTGCAGGGCTTCATTTCGTCGTCTTCGCAATGTTGATGCTCGTTCATGCTGCGCCGATTATCCAAAGTTGCTAACACCCTCTAGGGAAAATTGATTCATCGTTTGTCTCCTTTGGATAAGTAATTAATTTGATCGCCGGCCCGTGGCCTTTTTTGGCTACCGCGCGAGGTGGCAGCAGCCTCACCCAATCGATTACGGAAAGTTGCGTTCGATATCCGCCAGCGGATGATTGCTCTCGGACCAAGGCGACGACAGGAAATGCCGCACCCGGTCCTGGTCCACCTCAGCCAACGATGCCGGCCTCCACGCGGGCCGATTGTCCTTATCGATTAGCCGGGCCCGAACGCCTTCGACGAAATCGCCTTCCTCGACGCATCGCATCACGACATCCAGCTCACGACGAAAGCACTCCCCAAGCGGAGCTTCTCTTCCGCGCAAAATGGATTCCCTGGTTACATGCAGCATCAAGGGCGAATTGTTTGCCAGCGCATCGCGCGTCCTACCGAGCCAATCCTTGCGAACGGAGTCTTCCTCGACTTCGACACTATCCGCGAGCGATTGAACGATGTCCGTGACTGCCTTCGAAGGCGCGAAGTGCGCATTGATCGCCGGAAGCAGCCGGGGAACCGAACATTCCGTTTCCGCCTGCGGGCCGGCGCCGAACACTGTATGCAACGAACGATGCAACACATCCGGCACGGCAAGATCGAGCCGCGAACGCGGGGTCGCGACGAGTCGTTCCTCGAAACCGGCGAGCCATTCGGACGGCACACAAACATCAGCCAAGCCGAGCGACACCGACTCCGGTCCGCTTAATGTCGCTCCCGATAACGCCAGGTACAGCGCCGCGCCAGCGGGCAAGCGAGAGAGGAAGTGGCTTGCACCAACGTCTGGGACCAATCCGATCCGCGCCTCGGGCATGGCCAACTTCGAACGCTCGGTGGCCACACGCAACCAGGCACCTTGCGCCAGGCCCATTCCCCCGCCCATCGTGATGCCGTCGAGCAAAGCAATGACGGGCTTGGGAAACGTGTGGATCGCGTAGTCGAGCCGATACTCGTCCGCAAAGAATTGCACCCAGTTGCGATCGTTGCTGAGCGCCTTTTCGTAGAGGCTGCGTACGTCTCCGCCGGCGCAGAACGCTTTGTCGCCGGCGCCGCGCAGCACCACCGCCACGACCTCGCTGTCGTCGCGGCAGCGGCGGAGGATCGCCCCGAGGATCAGGATCATGTCGTGCGACAGCGCATTGAGCGCTTTCGGCCGAGACAGCGTGACAATGGCGACCCGGTTGACAACGCGAAACAGCACTGACGAGCTCCCGTCGACTGCGCTTTGCGCCATCGGACTTTTCGCTTCGGTACTCACGCTGGCCTTCCTTGTTCTGAGACCGACCAGTTCGGCGCACGCTTTTCCAGAAATGCGTTCACCCCCTCTCTTTGATCTCAGGATTACCCACAAGTCTGTAAGTGAAGGTGAGGTTTTCGCTTGTAAACGGATGGGTTCGATGTTAACTTCGGCCCATCCAGTTTGCAGCGCCATTCGAGAGTGGTCGACGAGAACGACACGGACGACTGGGCAAGCGCCGAATTCGGCGAGGCGAATCTAGGCGACGCACGTCTGGCGCAGCGGCTGGTTGCGTTAGCACGCCGGCTTGCCTGCAGTCCGCAGGAGTCGTTTCCACAGTCGCTCAAGCCCGCCGAGTTAAAGGCCGCGTACCGGTTCTTTGACAACACACGCGTCGATACCGACGGAGTCCTGGCCCCGCACATTGCGCAAACGCTAGGTCGCATGAGGCAGGTACCTGTGGTGCTGGCCGTGCAGGACACGACCGAATTCAATTTGTCGCATCTGCCCGCGACCGTAGGCTTGGGTTATGGCTCTGGTCGACATGAGCACGGCTTCATGATGCACAGTCTGTTGGCCGTTACGCCTGAGGGTTTGCCACTGGGTGTGCTAGGCATGAAGACCTGGGTGCGTCCCGAAGAGGAACTCGGCAAGAAGCACCAACGCAAAGCGCGCCCGATCGCCGAAAAAGAAAGCATCAAATGGATTGAAGGCATCGAGCATCTTGGAGCACTGAAGGCACGTTGCGCCGAAACCCGGCTTGTCGCCGTCGGCGACCGTGAGAGCGACCTGTACGAACTGTTTGCGAGCGAGCGTCCTGATGGCGTGGACTGGCTGGTTCGTGCGGCAAGCAATCGCTGCGTTCGACATTCCCAGGAACATCTTTGGGAAACCGTGCAGGCCTGTGCGCCGTTGGGCAGTACTGACCTGCTGGTGCCCGCCCGGGGCAGCATGCCGCAACGGACCGCGCGCCTGACATTGCGTTGCGCAGCGGTACGACTGCGGCCCCCGAGGGCGCGTGCAAGCCACCTGAACGAGCTAGACGTATTTGCGATTCACGCCATTGAACAAGCTCCCCCGCACGGCGTAGAGCCTCTCGAATGGATGCTGCTGAGTTCTGTGCCGACCACTACGCTTGAGGAGGTCCTTGAGCGACTGACCTGGTATGCACGACGCTGGATGATTGAATCGTGGCATCGCGTACTGAAAAGCGGTTGCCAGGTCGAGGCGCGCCAGTTCGGGAGTCTTGACCGGTTCGTGCGGGCTACCGCTCTGTTTGCCGTGATCAGCTGGCGCATTCTGTATGCAACCCTGTTGGCACGGATTGACACCGATCTGTCATGCGACGTATTGCTTCAGCCCGTTGAATGGCGCGCGCTGTACTGCCATACGCACAGCACGACCCAATTGCCAAACACACGCCCTCGCTGCAGCAGACCGTACTGTGGATCGCCATGCTCGGCGGCTACCTGAATCGCAAACATGACCGACCACCGGGTCCGACTGTCATGTGGCGAGGGTTCCTCATATTGCACGAGATCACGAAGATGTATCAGATCTTCAGGCAAAACGAATAGCGTGATCACTCAACTTGTGGGTAATCCTGAGCTCTTTGATCGGGGCCGTCAAAGAGCTCGACGAATCGTTCGCGTTCAACCGCCAAGGCTGCGCTCCGCGGCACCCCTTTCCTCGCCTGATGAATCAGTTCCTTGCTGAACGTGACACCTTGCGGGCTGAGCGCAAGCACCCGCTCGGCCATCGCCAGCGCGGCCTGCTTCGATGCGCCTTTTTCCACCACTTCCTCGACCAGCCCGATGCGCAGCGCGGTGGCCGCATCTACGCGTTCGCCGGTCAGGATCATGCGCTTCGCCCAGCCTTCCCCGACGAACCACGGCAAAGTCTGCGTGCCGCATCCGCAAGGCAGCAGGCCGACTGCTGTCTCGGGCAGCGCCATCAACGCCTGCGCTTCCGCGATTCGGATATCGCAGGCAAGCGCGCATTCGAGGCCGCCCCCCATTGCGTAACCGTTGATCGCGGCGATAACGACGGGGCGTGCGTTTTGAAGCGCCTCGAATGCCGCGCCGAAACGCGCGGCCGCGATACGTGCGACCTCCTTATCACCGTCGGCGAAAGTATTCAGATCAGCCCCGGCGCTGAAAAACTTGTGCCCGTCGCCCGTGATGACGATTGCGCGAATGCTAGCGTCTTCGTCGATCGTCTTCACCGCTCGTTCGAGATCCGTCAGCCCTGCTGGCGTAAACGCATTCGCAGGCGGGCGCTTCAGTGTGATCAGAACCACCTTGCCCTGGCTGATACGCTCGAGTTCGATCATTGGCCCGCCCCTTTCTTGCGATAAAGGTTGATGACCGAGGAGAAATCGAGGGCGCCGGCCCCGTTCGCGCTCACCGTCTGATAGAGCTGCTGCGCCACTGCTCCCATATAGAGCGGCCGACGAGCGGAACGAGCGGCGTCCGTCGCGAGCCCCATGTCTTTCAACATCAGGTCCGTACCGAAGCCGCCCGTATAGCCGCGCCCGGCAGGCGCGCTTTCGATCACGCCAGGGAACGGATTGTAGGTATCCGAACTCCAGCAACGCCCTGTCGATGAATTGATGATCCCGCCCAGGACCTTCGGGTCGATGCCGAGGGCTTCCCCGAGCGCCATCGCCTCCGACACACCGGCCATCGTGATGCCGAGCACCAGGTTATTGCAGATCTTCGCCACTTGTCCCGTCGATGCCTTTCCGCAGGCGACGATGTTTTTTCCCATTGCCGAGAGCAATGGCTTAAGTTCTTCCACCATAGCGGCATCACCGCCCACCATGAACGTCAGCGTTCCCGCCGCCGCCCCACCTGTGCCTCCCGAAACAGGCGCATCCACGAATGTGTTTCCGTTGGCCTGCGCGAGGCGCACGAATTCCAAGACGCTGCCCGGATCGATGGTGCTCGAGTCGATGATCTTCACGCCCTTAGCCAAACCCGCGAGCACGCCGTCAGGCCCGGTCAGAACCGACCGCACATGCGCTGCGGCTGGCAGCATCGTGACAACGCACTGCGCCCCGGACACCGCGGCTCGAGGTGAAGGCGCCGCCTCCGCTCCGGCATCGACAAGCGTTTGAACCGCCTGCGTATTCAAATCGAACACCGTCAACGTATGCCCGGCTTTGACCAAGTTCATGGCCATGGGCGCACCCATGTTGCCAAGACCGATGAATCCCACTTTCATATGAGCGTTTCCTTGTCGCGCCTGCTTACTTCAGGCTGATGGTCGTGTTGACACCCTCGTTGATCGTTGCGTCGTCGAACCAACGCGCCGTGACCGTCTTCGTCTGGGTGTAGAACTGAACCACTTGTTTGCCGTACGGGCCGAGATCGCCAAGCTTCGATCCGCGCGAGCCGGTGAAGCTGAAGTACGGCACGGGAACGGGAATCGGAATATTGATGCCGACCTGGCCGACATCGATTTCGCTTTGGAATTTCCGCGCCGCCGCGCCGCTCTGCGTGAAGAGACCCACGCCGTTGCCGAACGGGTTCTTGTTCACGAGCTTGATGGCCTCATCCAACGTGTCGACCGTCAGGACGACGAGCACGGGCCCGAAGATCTCGTTCGTATAGATCGTCATGTCCGTCTTGACGTCGGAGAAAATCGTAGGCCCGATGAAGTTCCCGTCCTCATACCCGGGGACCTTTACGTCTCGTCCATCGAGCAAAAGCGTCGCCCCTTCCTTCACGCCAGCCTCGATAAGATCGAGGATGCGTGCCTTCGCGGCGCGAGAAACGACGGGGCCGATATCCGTCTTCGGCTCCACCCCGGCATTAACCTTCAACGCCTTGGCCTTGGTGACAAGATCCGGGAGCCATTCCTTCGAGGAGCCCACGAGCACGACCACGGACGTGGCCATGCAGCGCTGACCGGCAGCGCCAAAACCGGCGCCAGCAAGCGCATTGAGTGTCTGCTCACGATTTGCGTCGGGGAGTACGACGGCGTGGTTTTTTGCACCCATCATCGATTGCACGCGCTTGCCGTGTTCGCTTGCAAGACGGTAAACGTGCGTTCCAACCGCGGTCGACCCAACAAACGACACCGCCTTGATGTCTTCATGCGTGCAAAGCGCGTCGACGACGTCCTTGCCGCCGTGGACAACGTTGAGCACCCCCTTCGGCACACCCGCTTCCAACGCGAGTTCCACGAGTGCCATAGTCGACAGTGGATCCTGCTCGGAGGGTTTCAGGACGAAGGTGTTGCCACAGACGATGGCCATCGGGAACATCCACAGTGGAATCATCGCGGGAAAATTGAAAGGCGTGATGCCCGCGCAGACACCGATCGGCTGACGCAAGGTGTACGTATCCACGCCACCCGCGACGTTCTCGGCGAACTCGCCCAGTTGCAGCGTGCCGACCGAGCAGGCATGTTCGACAACTTCCAACCCTCGGAAAACGTCCCCTTCCGCATCGGGTAGGGTCTTGCCCTGCTCCGCTGTCAAGATCTTCGCGACACGCGGCATATGCTCGCGAACGAGCGCTTGAAACTTCAGCATGATCCGCATGCGCGCGCCGATCGGCGTGCTTTTCCACGTCTCAAATGCCGCTTGAGCAGCACGAATTGCCGCGTCAACCTCCTCCGCCGTTGAGAACGGCACACGCGCGAGGACTTCTTGTGTAGCAGGGTTGACTACATCCCGCCACTGGGTGGTCGACGATTCGATCCATTCGCCGTTGATGAGTAGTTTGACCGTCTTTACCGATCGCGCGGCGGCCGCCGCCAGCGTTGCATTCATCTTTCTTTCTCCTGTCTCGTGAGTTTTCATTCAAACGTGCCGTGCGATGACCATCCGCTGGACTTCGCTCGTGCCTTCGTAAATTTGCGTGATGCGAGCATCACGGTAGTGGCGCTCAACGGCATAGTCCTGCAGGTAGCCATAGCCACCATGGATCTGGATCGCCTTGGAACAAATTTCTTCCGCGACTTCCGAGGAATATAGTTTTGCCTGTGACGCCTCGGATAGGCACGGCTTGCCTTCACTGCGTAGGCGCGCGGCATGGTGGACAAGCAGGCGCGCGGCGTTGAGCTTCGTCGCCATGTCGGCCAGCATATGACCAATCGCCTGGTGTTCCTTGAGCGGCTTCGCGAATTGCACGCGTTCGGCCGCGTACGTACGCGCCGCATCAAACGCCGCGCGCGCGATCCCAACCGCCTGCGCTGCAATGCCGATGCGACCGCCCTCGAGATTCGACAGGGCAATCTTCAATCCCTCGCCACGCGCACCGAGCAGATTCGATTCGGGTACTACGCAATCGTCGAACGTAATCGGACACGTATCGGACGCACGAATGCCAAGCTTGTGCTCCGGTGGTCCGACATTGAAGCCAGGCGTGTCTGTGGTTACGACGAACGCCGAAATACCCTTCTTCCCGAATTCGGGATCGGTCAGCGCGAAGACAATCGCGATGTCCGCACGCGAGCCATTAGTCACGAATTGCTTGCTGCCATTCAGTTTCCAGTGCCCATCCTCGAGCACGGCCCGGGTGCGAATGTTATGCGCCTCTGAGCCCGCATGAGGCTCTGTCAGGCAAAAGGCGCCGATCTTCCGCCCCGTCGCGAGATCCGCCAAATAGCGCTCTTTTTGGCTGTCGCTGCCGAAGTTCAGGATGGGGCCGCAGCCGACCGAGTTATGGACGCTCATCAGCGTGGCGCACGCGGCGCAACCTGCCGCGACTTCCTCGATCGCGAGTGCATATGCAACATAGTCCGTGTACGTGCCACCCCATTGCGCTGGAACGATCATGCCCAGCAGCCCGAGCTCGCCCATTTGCGTAACGATTTCGGCAGGAAGACGGCTGTCACGATCCCATTGCGCGGCACTGGGCGCGAGGCACTGCTGGGAGAAATCGCGCGCTGCGTCGCGTATCATTCTCTGCTCTTCGGAATAAAGCTCGTCCATGGGAAGTGTCACTTATTGAGTTCAGACGTTCGGCGGGCGCACCCGCTGATCACACGAGTCCCGGCATCACGCATGCGTGACCACCATCTACGGGCAAACAGACACCGGTTATGAAGCCCGCTTCGTCAGAAGCCAAGAAGACCGCTGCGTTGGCGATGTCCCACGGCGAACCGGGCCGCTTCATCGGCACCGCACGGCTGCGTGCGGCCACCATTTCCTCGACCGACGAGTACTGAGCGGAGATCTGCTTGTAGACGAGCGGCGTGTCGATCACGCCCGGCATGATTGCGTTGGCGCGGATGCCTTTGTCGGCATACTGCAGCGCGATGGCGACGGTAGCTTGGTTGACTGCCGCTTTCGATGCGTAATAGGCAAAGTATGAGTACCCGCTCCAGCGGATCGCCGCCAGCGACGAGACGTTGACGATGGCGCCGCTCCCTTGCGCCAGAAAGTGAGGCAACACGGCCCGCACGGTTCGGTGTACCGAACCGACGTTGATGTCCATCGTGCGCTGGAACGCCGCGTCGTCGAGCTCCAGCGGCCCGCCCGGAGATGCGACGCCAACGTTGTTATGCAGGATGTCGAGCCGTCCGAAGCGTTCGATGCCGACCTGAACCGCGCGATTTACCTGTTCCGTCTGCGTGACATCCGCAACCACGGCGATTGCCTGATGGCCTTCGGCGCGGATTACCTGCGCAGCCTGCTCCGCCGCTTCGGCTATTCGGTCCACACAGATCACAGCCGCGCCCTCGCGACCAAAGGCAACAGCCGTTGCTTTACCGTTGCTCCATTCGCCGGGCGGCCCACCTGCCCCGAACACGATGGCAACCTTGTCCTTGAGACGATCAACCAAGATTAAACTCCTGAAAATCTCGCTGCAGCATCGACGAAGCGATGTAGCAACGCAGCGATGTAGTAGTGCGCTCTACGCTTCGAGCATGCCCGCTACCACGAACCCGCCGTCGACGGCGAGCGTTTGACCTGTCACGTATGCCGCATCGTCGGTGGCAAAGAAAGCAACCGCGGCAGCGACCTCGTCCGGCATACCGTATCGCTTCATCGGAACCTGGCGCAGATATGCTTCACGCGCCGCTTGGGAATGGTTTCGCGCAAGCGCCGTTTCGATTGGGCCAGGCGCGACAGCGTTCACCGTAATGCCGTGGACGGCGAGTTCGACGGCCATTTGCCGCGTCAGTGCGATCAGCGCTGCCTTGGACGTGCCGTAGCCTGCCCGCCCGGCGCCCGCGCGTATTCCGCTGATCGAGGCGATGTTGATTATTCGCCCCCAGCCACGCGCCTTCATTCGCGCCACGGCATGCTGGGCCAGCGCAAGGGGCCCGGTCACGTTGATCTCGAAGGTGCGACGCCATGCGTCCACCGGCAACTGTTCGAAAGGCGTCAGGCTAGCGACACCCGCGTTGTTCACTAGGGCATCGCAACGCCCAAATTGCTCGTCGAGCTTCGCGAAGAAATCGGCGATCGCCTCGATATTGCCGACGTCAAGCGACATGGCGGTAGCCGCATTTCCTTCTTCCGCTATACCGGTAGCGACGGCCTGCGCCGCTTCCACGCTCAGGTCGGTAACGACCACATGCATTCCCGCACGAGCCAGGCGCCGTGCGATCGCACCACCGATCCCGCCGGCCGCGCCCGTGACGACTGCGATGCGCTCGTCAGTCTGAAGGCTAATGTTCATTTCGACCGTCACTCCTTGCATTTGCAAACTCGACGGGCTCGACCAACAGTTCGAACGTCACGAGAACGGGGTTCTCGCCTCGCTTGAGACATCCCTCGCTGAGGCCACCAAGGTGATCGACTAGAGACACGTGAACATTCGCGGCGAGTTCGCCTTCCTTCGTCGTGGCGACCTCCCCCTCGCGAACAAAGACTTCCGTCACGAAGGGAATGACCTCGCGGCCGTCGTCGAACGTAGCGCCGACGAGGCTCCCCACTCCGCCATGCACCCATGCGCGCGAGACTGCACGCTCCCGGCATTCGGCTTCGAGCGCACTGCAAAAGTCTTCGTTCGGACGGGTGGACATTGCAAACGGGCTGTTCCTCTGCCGGGAAAACGCGGGGTCCGCAACAGGCTCGAGCAGTGAGAAGCCGGTTTCCTGGCTAGGAACGACCTCGAAAGACGCCCCGTCGAGCAACCATATCGAGGCGTCGATCGGCTCGGAGATGACCGCGTCGTTCGGCAATACGTGCCCCCCCAACCGCTGGCCGCCGGCGTCATACCAGATGCCATGGCAATGAAGCCAAGGCTCACCATCGCGCTGCCCTAGGGTGACGCTCGCGCGTTCCAGCCGAACGGCCCCGCGCGGCTGATAGCGCTCGCTGAAATACACGGCATGCTCGGGCGTTGGAGACAGGGCCGGCATGCAGTAAGCAAAAGGATCAAAGCTTCCGCCGCGCAGCCGTGCGACGGCGCTTTTCGCATGGTTGGCCTCCAGCACCGAAGCCAAGGTTGCGAGTAGCGCATTGCCGGGAGGCAACTTGACGTCAATGCGCCGGATGGCGCAGTCCGCCGCGCAGCGCCGCCCATCAGCAACCGGCCCCGGATGCTCAATGTGGCGCATCGCTCGCCTCCTTTGCAATCACGAGTTCGACGGCACCGCCTCGCCGCGCGAGCTCATCCTTCACCAATCGCTTCGGCACCTTGCCGTAGCCTGATTTCGGCAGCTCGTTCCAGAAATACACGCGCTTGGGCACCTTGTAGCGTGCGATGCGCGTGGACATCCACTCCAGCAGTTGCTCCTCGGTCAGCGTCGCTCCCGGCCGAAGCACACACACCGCTACGCCGATTTCACCCCACTGCGGGTCCGGTAGACCCAGCACCGCAACCTCGGCCACATCGCCGTGCGTGAGAATCTTTTCTTCCAGCTCGCGCGGATAGATGTTCGATCCGCCGGAGA
This sequence comes from Paraburkholderia sp. EG304, assembly GCF_046543485.1. Taxonomy (NCBI): domain Bacteria; kingdom Pseudomonadati; phylum Pseudomonadota; class Betaproteobacteria; order Burkholderiales; family Burkholderiaceae; genus Paraburkholderia; species Paraburkholderia sp. EG304. The sequence continues at coordinate 99,241 of NZ_JBKGUA010000022.1, forward strand.
TGTACATGTCCGAATGCCGCCCCGTGAGGTAAAGGTATCCGTCGCGATCCATGTACCCCAAATCGCCCGTTCGGAACCAACCGTTGCGGAATGCCTTTGCGTTCGCTGCGGGATCGTCGTAATAGCCCACGAAGACGGCCGGGCCGATCGCGCAGATTTCTCCCGTCTCGCCATAGGGAAGCTCATTGCCTTCGTCGTCCTGGACCGACACTTGAATCCCCGTGCGTTCGTAGCCGCATGTGCCGGCGCGGGTCGGGGCAGTGTCTCGATGATCTTGCGGCGGGAAGACACTGATGTTGCCCGTCACCTCTCCCAATCCGTAATACTGCGCGAGCACAGGCCCGAGCTTTTCGAGGGCGAGCTTCTTATCGACCTCATACATCGGCGCGCCCGCATAGATGACATAGCGCAGGCTCGAGTGGTCGTAGCTGTCGACGCTCGGATGCTCCACCAACATTTTTAGAATGGTCGGCACCGTAAACATGCTGCTGAGGCGGTACTGCTCGATCAATTGGAACGCCTGCTCCGCGGAGAACTTTTCCGACGGGAGCAGTACTGTCTTTGCGCCTCGCGAAGCAATAATCAACTGGTGGACGCCCGCTCCATGCGAAAGCGGCGCCACCACCAACCCGCCATCGTGACAATCCGTTCCCGGCATCATGTCGGCAAGATGGTTGTTGACCACGAACGCCATTTGACCGTGCGTGAGCACCGCGGCTTTCGGTTTGCCCGTCGTGCCGGACGTGAAAAGGAACCAGCAAGGGGTATCGCGATCCACGGCAGCATTCGGAACGCTACATCCCAATCGAGCCGCGATGAGATCGGACGCACGAGGGCCGTCATCTTGAGGCGGCTGCGCGCCGGTCATCCAAATCACCTGCGTCTCGGGCCGCGCGGCGCAAACAGCCGCGGCATACTCGGGAAAATCGCTTTGGCACAGGAACACGCGGGCTTTCGATTTGCTCGCGATATAGATCACCTCATCGGGCATCAGCCGAAAGTTCGTCGGCACCCAGGTCGCGCCGAGCCTGAACGTCGCGAACATCGACTCGAACATCTCGTTGCTGTTTTTCGAATGAACGAGGACGGTGCTTCCTGGGCCCACGCCCTGTTCCGCGAGCGCAGCCGCGAAGGCGCTCACGCGCGCATCGAATTCCGCCCACGTCCAAGACTTTTCGCCCCACACGAGAGCCACATGGTCAGCCAGCCTGCGCGCATTGTGGGTCGACCAGTAAGCCAGGTTCATCACGCGCGTGGACGTCGGCGTTTGGAAAACTTGGTTCATCGTGCCCGCTCCAAAATCGACACGTAGTTTGCGACGGCAGCGCCGCCCATGTTGAAAACGCCGGCCAGGCTGGCATCTTTCAATTGCATGTCTCCCGCTTCGCCGACAAGCTGCATCGCCGCCATGACGTGCTGCGAAACGCCGGTGGCGCCTAGCGGATGCCCTCGCGCCTTCAGGCCGCCCGAGACATTGACCGGAAGCTGTCCGTCCTTTCTGGTCACGCCTTCTGTGATGACCGTCCATCCCTGTCCGGCCGCCGCCAAACCCATCGCCTCGTATTCGATCATTTCGGCAGTCGTGAAGCAGTCATGCGTCTCGACGAGGCTCAGATCGCGAAGCGTTGCGCCTGCCGCCTTCAGCGCCTTCTGCCATGCGTGCCGCGCCCCTTCGAATGCCGTCGGATCACGGCGCGACAGCGGCAGAAAGTCGTTCACTTGAGTCCGCGCGCGAAAGCGGATTGCCCTGCGCAACGTGGCAGCCGTATCTTCGTCCGCGAGCACGACCGCGGCGGCGCCGTCGGACACCATCGAACAGTCGGTGCGGCGCAGAGGACCTGCCACGCGCGGGTTGCGATCGGACACTTCATTACAGAAATCGAACCCCAGGTCCTTGCGCACGTGCGCGTAAGGATTTGCCAGCGCATTCGCGTGGTTCTTCGCGGCGATCATCGCCAACTCTTCGCTGTGGTTCCCGTATTTGTCGAAATAAGCCTGCGTGATCCGGCCGAAGATCCCGGCGAAGCCATCCGGATTCTCTTCTTCCTTGCGATAGCAACCGCTCAGCAAGATTCCCGGGATCTCGCGCGACGAAACGGCCGTCATCTTTTCGGCGCCGATGACCAGCGCGATCCGCCCGCGACCGCTTTCGATAAAGTCCGCCGCGGTATAAATCGCGGCCGTTCCGGTTGCGCACGCGTTCTCCACATGCACCGCCGGCGTGAAACGCAAAGCGGGATTACCCAGCGAAACAAGACCGCCTTCGAATCCCTGCGGCGTCAATCCATTGTTGAACACACCGACCGTAACGACATCGACGTCCGATGCCGCGATATGCGCGTGATCCAATGCAGCGGCAGACACTCGGGTAATGAGCGACTCGACGTCGGGGTCATCGAGTTTGCCGAATTCCGTGTGGCCCCAGCCGACAATGACGGCACGTTTAGACATGGGTTCTTTCTCCTGAGGGATAAGTCAGCGATTGAGCAATTTCCGATGAGCGCTTGGCCGGCGCCCCGCGCTTCGCATCACTGGAAGCCGGCTCGAAACGTTGCATGCGCGCCTGCAGACGATCCTTTTCCGCGAGGAGGATCGCCGCCAGTTCTTGAATATGAGTCTCGGTAAAACGGCTCTCCACCCCGGCAATCGCAAGCGCGGCTGATGAGCCGCTGAGCGGGTCCCGTATGGCGACACCGATGGCATAGGAGCCTTTCACGATGAGCCCGGGATTGATCGAGTAACCGCGCTCGCGTGTTTCCTGCACTTGCCGCTTCAGAAGTTCTGGCGAAAGAGCCGGGTAGTGCGCGGCATACCGCTCGGCGTTAAATGCCAAAACATGCTCGACTTCCGCATCCGGCATGATCGAAAGGAGCGCCAAGCCCCCTGCGCCCACACCAATAGGATGGCGATCGCCGGGCTTCAATACGTGAGAGCGCAGCGGATAAGTCCCCTCTTCCCTTCCGAGGCAGACTGTCTCGTACCCGCGTCGAACGCTAAGCAGTGCGGCATCGCCACTGCGCGCCGCGATGCTGACGAGGCTTTCGGCAGCCAGGCGATGAATGCTGAAACGTTCTGAAGCGAGCATTCCCAAGGCGTATGTCTCAGCGCCGGCGTAATAGCGTCGATCTTCGTCGTTCTGTTCCACCAACCCGTTATCGATTAAGGCGAGCAGCAGTCGCCGCGTGGTCGGCTTCGTGAGCCCCGTCCTCTTAACCAGTTCCGAAAGCCCAACACCATCGGCTCGCGAGCCGGCAACGAGTTGCAACACGTGCATGGCGCGGTCCAACGTCTGGCTGGCGGCGACACCCGCGATGCGCCCTTCGTCCTTTTGATTAACCGACACCGATTTGTCTCCATGGTCCAATATGCGGACCTAGTTGCATGGTGAAAACCTTGATTTGACAGCGCCAGTTTAGGTGCTAAAAAGTAGATACACAAATCAGTAGAGATACTCGGTCCGTATATCGGACCACCTTTTAAAAGACTGGTCCGCCTAGTGGACCTAAGGAGACAACTGCATGAACGGAATCGATCGCCGCAGTTTCATGAAGACGGTTGCCATCGCATCGACCGCGGCAGTCACAGGGCTGTATCGCTTGCCGTCATATGCCGCCGAATTCACGCTGAAGTACGCGAACAACCTGCCGACGACGCACCCCTTGAACGTGCGCGCGCAGGAAATGGCAAAGAGGATCGCCGAGCAGTCGAAAGGACGCATCGATCTGCAGATCTACCCGAACAACCAGCTCGGATCGGACAGCGATATGCTCGCGCAGCTCCGTTCAGGCGCGATCGACTATTTCACGCTCTCGCCGCTCATTCTCGGCACGCTCGTGCCGGCCGCCCAGGTCAGTGGGATCGGGTTCGCCTTCAAGAATTACGACGAGGTGTGGGCCGCCATGGACGGCGCCTTAGGCGAACACGTGCGTGCGGAAATCGCCAAGACCAGCGTATTCGCGTTTGAAAAGATTTTCGACAACGGCTATCGGCAAACCACGTCCAGCACACACCCCATCGCGAAACCCGAGGACTTCAAAGGCTTCAAGATCCGGGTGCCGAACAGCCCACTATGGACCTCGATGTTCAGAGCATTCGGCGCGTCGCCCACGACAATCAACTGGTCCGAGGCGTACTCGGCGCTGCAGACCCATATCGTCGATGGCCAGGAGAACCCTCTCGCGATCATCTCGACGGCGAAGATTTACGAGGTGCAGAAGTATTGCTCGATGACCAACCACATGTGGGACGGCTTCTGGCTCCTCGCCAACAAGGCATCGTTTGAAAAACTACCGAAGGACCTGAAGGAAATCGTGCGAACAAACGTGAACGAAGCCGCGCTCAAGCAGCGCGAGGACGTGCGAAAGGTCAACGATTCCGTAATGGCAGACTTGAAGGTTAAGGGCATGCAGTTCAACGACGTCTCGACAGCCGGGTTCCGCGACAAGCTTCGCAGTGCAGGCTTCTACGAGGATTGGCACAAGAAGTTCGGGTCGGACGCGTGGGCCCTACTCGAGAAATACACCGGGAGGCTGGCGTAAATGACTGTCATGACTATGCCTGCAGCGTCCGGACACCCGTTAGCGCGCGCATTCGGCCTCATCAATCGCACTGTGATGCGGTTAACCGAGGCAACAGCGGTGCTCCTGCTAGTCACTGAGACCGCAATCCTCCTAGCGGGTGTCGTTTCGCGATACATGCTCGACAACCCGTTGTCCTGGTCGGACGAACTCGCGTCCATGCTGTTCATCTGGCTCTCGATGCTGGGCGCGGTCCTCGCGCTCGATCGCGGTGAACACATGCGGCTCTCGGCTGTCGTCAATCGATTGCCGTCCAACTGGCGCGGCTGGTTCGAGACGATGTCGGCCCTCGTTGTTTGCGTGTTCGTCGCGTTCATCATTCTGCCGGCTTGGCAGCACGCGGCCGAGCAGATGCCGATCACGACACCCGCGCTCTCGCTGCCCGACGGCTGGCGCGCCGCCGCCCTCCCGGTCGGCATCGTGCTCATGTTCGTCGCGGCCGTGGCGCGGATGGCGCAACGTACGACGCTGCGCCAGTTCGTAACGGGCCTCGCGGTGTTGCTCGCGATCGGTGGCCTGTTGTGGCTCGGTCGGTCCGCCTTGACCGACATGGGCAACTACAATCTCGTCGTCTTCTTCGTCGTGCTCGTCGGGTTCTGCGTGCTCGGCGGAATTCCGATTGCGTTTGCGTTCGGCACGGCGACGTTCGCCTACCTGGCGCTCACCACGCACGCACCGCTGCTCATCGTCGTGAGCCGGATGGACGAAGGCATGTCGGGTCTCGTCCTGCTTGCCGTGCCGCTGTTCGTGCTGTTGGGCGGGTTGATCGAATTGAGCGGCCTGGCCCGCAGCTTGATCGACTTCATGGCGGCGCTCCTCGGCCACGTGCGCGGCGGTCTGCAATACGTGCTGCTAGGCGCGATGTTCCTCGTATCCGGCATTTCCGGGTCCAAGGCAGCCGACATGGCGGCCGTCGCGCCGGCCTTGTTCCCGGAGATGAAGCGGCATGGTTCTAAGCCTGAAGACTTGGTTGCGTTACTCGCAGCCACCGGGGCGATGACGGAGACGATCCCGCCAAGCCTCGTGATGATCACCATCGGTGCGGTCTGCAGTGTGTCGATCTCCGCGCTGTTCGTGGGTGGCCTTCTGCCCGCTTGCGTCGCCACGCTCGCCATCGTCGCCGTGTGCTTCGTACGCACGCGCAAGGAACCCAGACCTACCGCACGGCGCGCGTCGTTCGGTGAAATCGCGCGCAAGCTCGTCGTGGCCCTGCCCGCTCTTGCGCTGCCGCTGCTCATTCGTACCGCGGTCATCGAAGGCGTCGCGACCGCGACGGAGGTATCGACGGTCGGCATCCTCTATACGGTCGTGGTTGGACTCATCTTGAACTTGTTTCACAAGCAGATTGATTTCCGACGGGTCTATCCGATGCTTGTCGACTCAGCTGCGTTATCGGGCGCCATTTTGCTCATCATCGGCATGGCCACGGCGATGGCCTGGGCGCTGACGCAATCGGGCTTCTCGGCACAGTTGGTCGCGGTCGTGCAGTCGATGCCCGGCGGCGCCACAGGCTTCTTATTTGCTTCGATGGCGGTGTTCATCGTGCTCGGCAGCGTGCTCGAAGGCATCCCCGCGATCGTGCTGTTCGGACCGTTGTTGTTTCCGGTGGCGCGGGCCCTCGGCATCAATGACGTCCACTATGCGATGGTCGTGGTGTTGTCGATGGGCGTGGGTCTCTTTGCGCCGCCGTTGGGCGTCGGCTTCTACACCGCGTGCGCGATCGGAAAAGTACAACCCGAGTCGGCGATGAATCGGATCTGGGCTTACATGGCCGCGCTCGTCATTGCACTGGTCGTGGTCGTGCTCGTACCATGGATCTCGGTTGGCTTCATTCACTAGCGGCCATGCCTCGCGAAGGGGCATCGCCCGCGATATCCGCAACATGAAAATAGTTCGGCAAGGAGCGTTGAATGGATGTGAAGTCGAAGGTATTTGATTACATCAAAAAGAAGCACCGCGTGAAACCCGACTACCCGTGGGATCGTTACCCGTCGTACGCCGTCTTCCGGCATCTCGACGACGAAAAGTGGTTTTGCTTGTTGATGAATGTGCCGCGCTCGAAGCTCGGCCTAGCGGGAGACGGGGAGGTCGACGTGATCGACGTGAAGGCGCGGGTAGAACTCGTCGGGGCGTTGCGCAAGCGCCCCGGCTTCTTGCCGGCCTACCACATGAACAAGGAGCATTGGGTCACCGTTGTCCTCGATGGGTCGGTTCCCGAGCACGACGTATTCGACGTCATCGACGACAGCTTCGAATTGACGAAGAATGGGTAAAGCCACTCCATCTGCAGCGCGACGGAAAAGTGGAACCGGGCCGCTTGCTGACGCAGTGCCGGGCAAGCGGCCGATCGCAGGTGCCGATCGTTGTCAAACCTCGCCCTGTCCACGGTGCGCGAACCGTTTTCGCACCGCTGCGTACTCGATGGGGTTATGTTGTTGGAGCTGCTGGTAATAGCCGCGACGGCTGATCTGATAGATGCCTTGGCGCTTGAGATCGGCAAGCGACTCTGCCATTTTGAGTGCGCAGGTATTCGGATTCAATACTGCGCGATTGCGCTCCTCCCCAGTTTGCAAGATCAATTTTTCGTAGCTTGCGGAGATGATCGTACAGCCGAGAATGGCCGTTTCGGAGCCTTTGTTCATCATCGCAGACGCTGCTGCGCTCATCGCATCCCTGGCAACGCCGTCGGTATCTTTGATCATGTCGGTGATAAACCAGTTGATACACGAAACGTCGAGACAATTCGCCTGCTGGCCATATAGCCGAACAAGGTCTCGAAGGTAGGGCACGGCTTTGTGGTGGTCGGTGACGACGACGTAGTCGTGGCCAAAGTACGGTGCGAAATACATCGCCGCTTCAAGTGGTCCAATGACCGGTATGTCCACAAGCTCACGGGCAACTCTCACCCCCGGGTCATAGCAGCACCCGACGATGACAGCATCGAATCGCTCCCGCTCGGCCTTGATCACCTCTTCGAAAATGGCCTCTTCGATGAGATGCTTGTTGTAGTAGTAATCGATGTTTTCGGGGCAATTGCTCGTATTCGCGACGACAAGCTGCGTCCCCTCTCGCAAATATGGAGCCATCGTCTCGCTGATCAACCCGTTGTATTGATCTGTACCGAACGGGTTGATGAATTTGATCACAACAGTCATCTCGCCTCTCGTTTCTTCATGGACTGCGCCGCCCCGCACACATAGGCGCGGCGACTTGCCAGATAGCGCCGCTTTTCTCGTTCAATTGATCAGGCGCGCTGGCCCGACGTCGGCGCTGCGCGCATCCAGCCCATACGATTTGAGGATTTCAGCGATCGCACCGTTTTTGCGCAGCGTAGCGATATCCGCATCGAGCGCCTCCCCGAGCTGAACACTGCTCTTCGGATACAGAAATACGATCTGTGCCGGCTCAACGGAGGAGCGAATCTTCGGATCAGGATCGGCGACCTTGATCTTGATGCCGGGATACCCGCCCTTCTTCTGCGCGTATATGCCCGCACCTGGGCTGTCCACGCCGGAATCCACTCGCCCGGTCGCGAGATCTTGTTCGAGGGCCACCGGTGTCGGGTAAAGCTTCAGGTCGTCGCCGTACATCTGCTGCAGATCGCCAACCCAGTTGTAGCCTTGGACTGTTCCGACTGTCTTGCCCCTCAGTTGAGAGAATTTCGTGAAACCCTCTTTGGAGAAGATGCCAGCCTGATCGAGATATACCGGGGCGGTGAGCCCGAGGACCTTCGCTCGCTCCGCCGTGGCATACCAGTTTCCGGCGCTCATGTCGGCCTTGCCGGTCGTCACGTACTGAATTTCCGCCGCGGTATCAACTTGCAGAGCATGGATCTTCAAGCATTCCATGTCGCCGATCCGTTTGAGAATGTCGCCCTCGACGCCTGACATGGAGCCGTCTTTACCAGGAATGTTGTAGGGCGGAAGCATCATCGTCGATACGGTCAAAGTGCCGGGCACCACTGTCTTCATTGGGTGTGCGGGTTTGCAATCCGCATAGGCGTTGCTGGAAACACCGAACATACCCAATGCAATCGCAGCCGTACCGTAGAGAATGTGTTGTGCGAGCTTCATCTGACTATTTCCCGTCGAGCGCGTTGTGAAAAAAGAGTGATCGTTTCGTTTCGAGGTGCCCCGTATTGATGCCCATACCGGCCCCATGCACCCTCGCGCCGGTATTGCTCACGTCTCGTGCCTTGAAAGCCTCCGTTCCAGCGATGACACGAACAACGTCGACGGCACGCAGATGGAGGCATACAGCAGCGCCGTCAACATGAGGACGGGCATATACAGGAATGTCCCGGTGCCGATTTGATTGGCGCGTGTCACCAGTTCGGGAAGCGCTATCGTGAAGCAGAGCGAGGTCGCCTGCAGCATGACCAAGGCGAAGCCCAGCAAGGGCGGCAAAGAAACACGAAAAGCCTGTGGTAGTACGATCAACCTGAGCGTGTCGATCTCTTTCAGCCCGATCGTGTAGGCGGCCTCGCGTTGCCCGTGGGGGACCGAGAGCAGGCCCGCCCGCATGATTTCACTGGTGTAGGCGGCCGTACACCACGCCAGAGCCAAGACAGACGACACGAACGATGACAGCGTGATATGCAGCGCCGGCAGCCCGAAGTAGAAGAACTGCAGCAGGATGAGCGCGGGAGCGCCCCGCCCTAGTTCCACGAGAACCACCGTAACGTGGCGAACGGCCTTGTCGGTCGCGCCCACGCCCAGCGCAAACAGCAAGCCCAGTGGTATGCCGATCGCCATGCAGGAAACGGTCACCTCCAGGCTGGTGAGCAATCCGGACAAGAGACTCGGCAACCATTGCGCCCACAAGCTCACGAGTGCGGTCATCGCGAAATCCTTTCTCTGAGTCGCCGATCGAATCCGCGCGTGAGATACGCAATTGCGACACTGATCAAGAAATACACGAGCCCGTAGATGGCGTAGACCTCGATGCCGCGAAACGTTTCTTGCGATACGCGGTAGGCGGAGAACGCCAGATCATGCACACCGATCGTCGAGGCAACGGCCGTGTCCTTCAATAGGCCGATGACATAGCTGGCCATCGTGGGAAGCACGAGCCGAAATATCTGCGGGATCAGCACATCGCTGTACTGCCTGTGCGCCGGCAACCCGAGCGCCCGCGCCGCTTCGAATTGGCCGATCGGCACCGCCTTGATGGCCCCACGATAGATTTCAGCGATATTCGCCGCCGTGATGAGGCCAAGCCCAATGACCGCTGAAGCGAACGGGCTCAGTGAAACGAAATCGCTTCCGAGCCCAAAGAAGATGATGAAGAGCCAAACGATCGGCGGAATCGATCTGAAAGTCAGGATGAGCGCCACCGCGCCGTGTCTAACCAGCGGATGACGGGCGATGCGCAGCCTGCATAGCGGTACGGCCAACAACGCACCCATCACGAACGACGTGACCGTGAGCGCAATCGTCCACGGCAGCGCCGCTATGATCTCTCCAAAGATCTGCATGACTAGAGCCGACATCATCGATCCCTTACCGCCGACAAGAAACGCTGGACGCGCTCCGTCTTCGGGTTCGCCATGACGTCCGCGCTCAGCCCCTCCTCCAGCACGACACCATCGGCCATCACGATCACACGATCTGACACGCTCTCTGCAAAGCGCATTTCATGGGTCACGACCATCATCGTCATACCGTCGTCAGCCAGCTCCCGCATCACCGCGAGCACCTCGAGACCCACCTCCGGATCCAGCGCCGATGTCGGCTCATCGAACAACATGATTTTCGGGTCGAGGGCTAAGGCGCGCGCGATTGCGATTCGTTGTTGCTGCCCGCCTGAGCACCGAGCGGGGTATTGGCCAGCTTTGTCGGCCAACCGCACCCGGGTAAGCAACTCGATCGAGCGAGCGTTCGCCTCTTCGCTGGAACGACCGAGCACTCGACGTTGCGCGAGACTGACGTTCTCAAGGACGGTCATGTGTGGGAAGAGATTGAACGACTGAAATACCATCCCCAACGACCTGCGAAAATGCGCGAGCTTCGCCGCGCCCGGAGGCGTGCCGGCCACAATTTGCACGCCGTCGACCGTCACCGACCCAGACGTGGGCGGTTCGAGCTGGTTGATACACCGCAGCAGCGTGCTCTTCCCCGAGCCACTTGGGCCGATGATTGCGACGACTTCGCCCGCGGCAATCTCGAGGCTGATATCGTGCAGCACGCGATGATCGCCATATGCCTTCCCGACGTGATCGAGCGTGACCAGATGTGACTTCGTGCTCGTTGAGGCTCGGCGAGCAGTTGTGGGTTCCGAGAGATCGCTCATTGCGGACGTTTCCGTCAATCGATTAGCGAGACCGTCGTTCGGCATCAGACGGTCCAACCGGCCTGGCCATGAACAAGGCGCGTCGCGCTCTGGTAGGTCACCGTCTTTTCGATTTGACTCATTGGAATTAAAATTCGACTACGAAGTCAGTATGCACTGGCGGGCGTGGCGCGTCAAAATTGTTTTTGATCTCGGCCGGGAAAATACCTAGGAGCCCTCCGGCGCTGAAGAAGGACCCGCTTACCAGGTCAGAGATCCGGCACGCTACGACGTGGACGCCTGCCGGAAGATGCAGCCCAGTATCGATCGAGCGCTGCGGCCGCCTCTGCTGTTGCGGCCTGCGTTGCTGCATCTTCTTCATGACCGCGTCGGATGAATGTCCGATTCGATTCGCCTCGGGGCACGTACGTCCCATCGATCATGCCTTCAAGCATGATCCATAACGACTGAAGGTGAGCCACCGTCGATGTGGGCACACAAGAATTCAGGTTGGAGTTGCGGAGCGCAATCATGATCCATGACCTGCAATCGTCCAAACAGCGCCATCGTTCATAGGTATCGCGTCTTCCTATGACGCGTTCGACAGTGATGGCTGGCCGCAGTGCTTGCTTGGCCTCGCTCAGCCTCTGATTCAAGACATGCAAACGTAGGTATGCGTGGGCAAGTCCCGCGTCGCCACCACCAGCGAGCGCCTCGACAACCTCCTTCAATGCATTGAGCGCCGCGCGCTCAGCCGGCGACGCCTCGCTCGCCGCTCGCACCGGAAACACCGCTGTTGCGACGAGCACGGCGGCCAACACGCCAATGATGGTTTCCTCGAAACGCATGAGGAGAATCTGCGTCTCAGAGAAGCCGAGCGAGGCGTACAGCAAGCCCACGAAAATCGTGGCGAAAAGCACCCCAATCCCGTAGTTGACAGGCAGATAGAAATGCAACGCGAAAATCACAACAAAGATTGCTGCACACGCCAACAGCATGTTTCCGCCGATAAGCCAGCCTATCAACAATCCAATTATTAGCCCCGTAACAGTGCCGGCAAGCCGGAGAAAACTTCGATGGATCGTTGTAGTGTTGGAGCGGGCAAGAACGGCATTTGCCGTCACAACGGCCCAGTACCAACGCCCAGGAACGATCCATTCAGCAAGTGACAACGCCATGGTAATGGCGGCCGTGACTTGGATCGCTGGCCGCCAAGCAAGCACGCCGATGGAAATAGGCATCTTGTGGGCCGAAACGATTGGTCGGATTTCCATCTTGTCCGCGATTGTACGCAGCGTTGACAGGGCGTCATCGAGCACTGCAATGCGTGCGGAGATCTCATCGTGGAGTTGCGTATCGGGGCCGCTCTGACGTGCGGCCGAGATAGACGCTTCCCTTACGATTTGCACTTCTACGTGGGCTCGCGCCAAGGCATAAAAAAAGGCATCGGAGTGGGCAAGGCTTTGCCCGCTAAGCTCGCTCTCGATCACTGCTATAGACCGTCCTAGTCGATCGTAGGCTCTCTGGTCGGCTTTGTTGTACACATCGTCTCCTGACGATCGCCTCAGGGCGTTGTGGCGGATTCGCGCTGCATTCCATTGAAAGTCGGATAGGGCGCTACGCAGGACGCGGGCGGATGAGTGAGGCAGGAACAGAATGCAGATAACGAACGTTATCCCAGCGCCGATAGCAATCGACGCCATTTGAAATCGCACAGCTGCAATCGAAGGACTCGAGTAGAGTTCAACACAGGTGACAACGAACCACATGACTGTTATGCCCGAGGCCCGTCGCAAGCAATCTTGGACTAACGTACCGAGAAACATGCCGACACAAAGGTAGAGAGCCCCTAACCAAGACGGCCAGTCCCTGAGCAGTGAGACGATGATGACGGTCGCAGCGATCGTTGCGCTCGATGCGAACAACATTTCCAATTGGCCGCGAAATCGCGTCTCGCGTGCGAGCACGACCCACAGGAATGAAATCAGGAATCCCGGCGCAGCAAGCGCAATGGCTTGCTCGGATCGAACGGCGAACTGGTAAAGCACGAGGCCGGTGACCAGCGAAGCGACGACTGCTCTGATCGCGTTGAACAGCCGGATTCGGCCGGGGTCGTGCCCCAAGTCGGCAGCGAGGTCTCGGGCAACGCCGTTGAGATTCCAAGACCGCCATGCTGACGACGATGGGTTCGACATTTGACTCGACGAAAATTTGAGACGCGTCGCATCACACAGCGCAACATCGCCGTGAACACGGAGTTTCGGACGCTGGCGTTGACCGGTTAGCCTTGCAATAAAACCGATAAGGACTAAAATTAGACCGTCTGGTCAGTATGCCCTCGATGGCGCGGTGCGTCAAAATTGTTGTCCGTGCCGTCGAAGAAGCGCCACGCAGTTAGCCAACACTGGCGGGCGAGCAGTTGACTGACGTCCGGGGGCCGAGCACACATCGATGTCGCCGCTCTGCCGGACGACATCTTCGCGGAAGCGATCATAGGAGCGCACATGGCAGCAAACGTGAAACAGATCGGCGACACACTCATGGCGCTGGAACGCTCTCTCAATGAGCGATGGAGTTCTGGCGACAACAGCGGCTACCTGGAGAACTACCATGAGGACATCAGCTATTTCGACCCGGTAACAGAAACGTTGCTTGTCGGTCGGTCCACGGTCGTGGCACACATTTCGAAGATCTACAGCAACCCGCACATCGTGCGGTGCGAGTATCTCAATCCGCACATAATCGTCAGTGATGCGGGCGACCTGGCGGTGCTGAGCTACAACCTCAACACCTTTGTGACCGATGAGTGGGGCGGCGAAAAGTTGCTGAGGGCATGGAATTCGACCGAGGTTTACCGCCTGGTCGATAAGCAATGGCGCATCGTGCATTCGAACTGGGCGCTGACGAAGTCTTTCGCCGGTGCCGTCGCATCCTGAGCGGCAGATCAACGCCGCCCGCCGTGACATCGAGATCGGCGGCGCGGCGCTGATTCTCAGTTGCGGCTTTTGTCGACCAATTTGTTGGCTTTGATCCAAGGCATCATCGCGCGCAGCTGCTCCCCCACCGTCTCGATCTGGTGCTCCGCGTTCAAGCGACGGCGGCTGATCAAGGTGGGGGCGCCGCTGGCGGACTCCAGTACGAAGCTTTTGGCGTACTCGCCGGTCTGGATATCGCGAAGCACCTTCTTCATCGTGGACTTGGTTTCCTCGGTGACGATGCGCGGGCCGGTGACATATTCGCCATACTCTGCGTTGTTCGAGATCGAGTAGTTCATGTTGGCGATGCCGCCTTCGTAGATTAGGTCGACGATCAGCTTCAGTTCGTGCAGGCACTCGAAGTACGCCATCTGGGGCGCGTAACCTGCCTCCACCAGCGTCTCGAAACCGGCCTTGATCAACTCCACGGCGCCGCCGCACAGCACCGCCTGCTCGCCAAACAAGTCGGTCTCGGTTTCCTCGCGGAAGTTGGTCTCGATGATGCCGGCTCTGCCACCGCCGTTAGCGATCGCATACGACAGGGCCAAGTCGCGAGCCTTGCCGCTCTTGTCTTGATACACAGCCACAAGGTGGGGCACGCCGCCTCCTTGCGTGTACGTGCTACGTACGGTATGGCCCGGAGCCTTAGGGGCGACCATCCACACATCGAGGTCGGCGCGCGGCTGCACGAAGCCGTAATGCACGTTGAAGCCGTGCGCAAAAACGAGCGAGGCGCCTTCCTTGATGTGGGGCGCGACGTCGTTCTTATAGACGTTGGCGATCTGCTCGTCAGGCAGCAGGATCATGACGACGTCGGCTTGCTTCACGGCGTCGACTACTTCCGCAACCTTCAGGCCGGCCTTCTCTACCTTGGGCCAGGACGCGCCACCCTTGCGCAACCCCACCACGATGTTCACACCGCTATCGCTCAAGTTCTGCGCGTGTGCGTGGCCTTGCGAGCCATAGCCGATGATCGCAACGGTCTTGCTTTTGATGAGGCGCAGATCGCCGTCTTTGTCGTAAAAGACTTTCATGAATATTCCTTTCGGATGGTTGCCGGGCTTAAGCCGCCATACTGGGTTAATCGAACAAAGCGCGTGCCGCTCGGGCAGCGTCCTGCGCCTGAATGCGAGAAACGGCCTCGAGCGACTGCGCATAGCCGACCGGAATGCGCGGCGCGCCCAGCCGGGAAACGCGGCAGCCTGTCTCCTGTGCTGCGGTAGCCGCCACCTCCGCGCCGAAGCCCGCAACCTGCACGGATTCATGCACCACTAGCAGTTTCTTCGTGCGCGCACAATCCGCGAGGACCGTCTCGCGATCCCACGGCCAAATCGAACGCAGGTCGATAACGCTCGCGGAAATGTTTTCGGTAGCGAGCGCAGCGGCGGCCTGCTGTGCAACATGCACGGCGGACGACCAGGAAACGATGGTTAGATCCGCGCCTCGTTGGATGACGCGCGCACGACCGGGTGGAAGAATGGCGCCCGTATCGACCTGACCGCTCATGGCCCACAATTCCTTGTGCTCCATGTACATCACCGGGTCCTCACCACGTAACGCATCCGCCAGCATGGTGTAACTGTCCTGAGGGGAAGCGGGGCACATGACGGTTACACCAGGCAGGTGCGCGAATGCGCGCCATGCTGCGATACAGAGAAATCAGTTCCATAAATTCCTACGCCGCCAGGCCCCTCAACGCGAGCTCATAGCTCCTAATGCCAAAGCCGGTGACAGAACCGCTGCAGCAGCCGGCAAAAGGTGATGCGATGCCACGCGCCGCAGGGTTGCTTACATGAACCTCGACACAGGGACAGCGCAGCGCTTGAACGGCAGCGATGACCTTCGGTGCGCCTGATAGGAAGCCAGCCGGATTGATGATGACCGCATGGGTCGAGTCATGAATCTGGCCCAACCTGTTCGCCACGACCGTCTCGTCGTTCGAATGAAAAAACGTCACGTCGAAGCCCGCTTCTGTCGCGTACCCGCGAATTGCCTCTTCGTATTCGCCGAGCTTCATCGATCCGAAGGTCTCGATCGCTTCGAGCCCGCGCTTCTCCATTCCGGCGCCATGCACGACGAGAACAGTCGCTACGGGCTTGCCCATCTTCTCCGTCCCGCTCACAAGCGCTGCAAGAGATCTCGAACGTCCCGTTGAGGATCATCGACCAGCTTCGTCTCCCGGCCGAAGACCATGGTCGTGCGCGAGGCGGCATCGTACGTCGGCCACGGCAACTCCTTCGTCGAAGGATTTCCGCTTCGAGCAAAGTTCACCCACGCGTCGAACATTTGACGGCCGACAACGGCACGTTTGTTCTCAGGATCGGCCGCCGCACGCATCGCGTCGGTATCCTCTCCGTCCCACGCCGTACCGTAATCGCCAAGGCCAAAGATGAACGGCAATTCCACCCCATGCACGGCCCATTCCGCCCGGAAGCACGGCGTCTTCCATGCACATTCGTACATGTAGACCGGCGCACCGTCACGTGCAATGAGGAGCTCGGACTGAATGGTTGCACCCTTGCGAAAGCTGACATCGGAGGCTACCCGGACAGCCAGCTCCGCATCGGAAAGATGGGGCATCAATTCGCGATACTTTCGTACCAGCGGTACCAGTTCCTCGACACTGAAGTTCCATTGCAATTGACTTTTCGCGCACAGCCTTGCGACGTCCACATTCGCCTTCAATGGACCATACATGTCGAGTCCCACGTACGTCGCGCCCTCGTCGGAGTTCAGGCCGATCAGAAACGGAATGTCGCGCGCGAAATCGGGCGCCTTGTCGCGCCAAACCATTTCAGGCATGACGCGTCCGTCGACCGTGGGGCCATAGGCGAGATACGGCGTGTAGTTAGTGTTGGTCTCCTCGGCAACTTTGTCGAAGCACCGAACGAGCGTGTCGGCCGGCACGGCTTGCAGCGCGGCGATATCACCACGTTTTAGCTGCAAGGTATCGAACACGGCGTCGGTCAGCCTCGACGCCTCATCAGCCGTTCGGATTTTCATGATCGAACCGCTCTGAACGATGGCCTTGTGAAAGAGACCTCGCGCAGCCGGCATGCCGCAGAGCATGGTGATCTTGCCGCCCCCGCCCGACTGTCCGAACACGGTGACGTTGCTCGGGTCGCCGCCGAAGCGCTCGATGTTGGTTTGCACCCACTTGAGCGCCTCGATGATATCGAGGTGGCCCGCATTGCCTGCCGTGCCGAAGCGTTCGTCGTCGCCCAAGTAGGTATAGCCAAGCCCGTGCAGGCGTTGATTGACCGCCACCGTAATGACGTTGCCACCCTTGGCAAGGTTGCCGCAGTTGTACCCGGGCGCATAGGCTGAGCCGAACGAATAGCCGCCGCCGTGCAGCCACACCATGACAGGCAATCGTGACGACTCCGTGGCGCTAGCCGGGCAAAAAACCTCCAACGTCAGGCAATCTTCGCTCGCCGGGCCGGGACTGAGCCAAACCGGAAAGTCGGGGTTGGTTTGCACGCAGTGATCGCCGAGTACGAATGCATCGCGGATGCCCGTCCACGGCGTGACCGGCTGCGGTGGCATGAACCGATTCGCTCCCGCCGTGTTGGCGCCGTATCGGACACCTAGAAACGATGCAAGCCCGTCGCTCACACGGCCGCGCAATTTGCCGTACTGGGTGTCGACGACCCTAAACGAAGCCTCGCCGTGTCCGCGATCTTTTTCGACTTGCTCGACTGCAATGTTCACGATCTCGATTCCTTAAATAAATATCAGTCATTGAATCGGCGCATAAGCGCATGCCCGAGCGCCAACGCCCGGCGACATGAGCGCCGCCGGCCTGACGTAAAGAAACTCACGCTACGAGTGACCGCCGAGGTCATGCGACCGACGGCCGGCGCCGCATCAAATCACTTGCCGCCCGATGGCAAGGTAGATTTCCGGCCGCGCGCGCCTCAAGTACCGCGCATAAAGGACGCCAATCAAAAGCGTTCCGAAGACGACAGCGATCAGAGCGTGCGAAACCCGCACATTCCCAGTCAAGACTTTCATATTCGCCGTTGCCAGCCAACCGACAAACGAAAGGAGAAAGAAACTGACGGTGGGCGCAACTCTGGTTCTCAAGAAACTCTGACCTTTCATATTGCGCGCAAAGAACACCAGCACTGACAACGACGTCAAAATCAACAGCAGCAGCAAGCAATATCCGCCCACTCCCGTCAGCACCGCAAACGCGCCGAACGGCTCTACTCCGCTCTTGATCACACCAATCAAAATAACCAACATCAAGCCGGTGACGACGACGGAAGCGCGATGAGGCGAACCATGGCGTTCATGCACAGTGGCCAGAGCACGCGGAAACGTGCCGTCGAGCCCCAAGCAATAGATGTATCGAGAAAGGATATTGTGCAGGGCGAGCAAACAGGCAAAAACGCTCGAACAGAGCAAAGCGTTCACGGCTTCCAAACCGGCCTTGCCCAGATAGAGGCCGATCGCGTTCAGGGAGATCTGCGACGGATCGGCTGCGGCCCTCTCCAGGACCGATTGCGGACCGTATGCGCAAATCAAAAAATACGATGCGGAGCTAAACAAAGTGGCCATGACCAAGACCGCGCAATACGTCGCTCGCGGAACCGTCACCTCCGGATCACGAGCCTCCTCTCGGAAGACGGCGGTCGCCTCGAACCCGGCGAAGCAGGTGACCCCGAACAATAAGGCGAGCCCGACGGAACCCGATGTCACAGCACTAGGCGTCAGCCATGACGGCGACAGGACGGCTGCGCCCTTAGCCGCAGCCACAGCGATCTGCCAGACGAATACGATCAACACTTCGCAAATCAGCGCGAGCGTGAGAACGCGAGCTGAAAACGTAATGCGCAAATAGCCGAACACGCCAACGGCGGCAAGCAGGAGAAGCGAATATCCCCACCAAACAAGCGGCTCTGCGTTGAACAGATGTTTGACTAATGAAGCGTAGACGATACCGGAATAGAGGTAGATGCCGACCATCATAAAGCCGTAGGCAAGCATCGCCATCAGCGCGCTGCCCAGGCCCAGAGGCCGCCCGATCCCCGCGGTAATGTATGCATAGAACGCACCCGCATTGGGTACGTGCTTCGACATCGCCGTAAACCCCACCGAGAAGATCAGAATGAGCGCCCCAGCGATCAGGTACGTGACTGGCGCACCCAGCCCGTTGCCGAGGGTCATCATGACCCCCATGCCGGTGACAACGGTTAGCGGAGCGTTATACGCCAACACGGTAAATACGATTTCCAGCATCCCCAACTGCCCGGAAAGCGTGGCGGGACGACTCTCGCCAGAGGGTGTGGCGAATTCCGGCAGCGCGGCCCCTTCATTACTGTCGATCAACGTGTTCACTCCTGCTCCCGCTTTTCGTTCCAAGGTAGTCCACCTCCCGCCCTGCAAGCCAGTTGTCCTTTCGACGCCTGGCTCGACAAGAGCAAATAAGCGACGAGAACGCGGACTCCACATCCATGCAAATGACGAATCACCGTCACCAAGCGCCGTGCTTCCAGCGGGCTTTCTCCCGCTGCGCGATTCGTACCCATTGGTCAAATCAAAAGAACGGCAAGTACGATGAAGTGAACTTTACGGGAGCAAAAGTTTTTATACAAGGGTTTTCCGGGGCCCTCATCGCAAGCATCGCGATGAAAGCCGATCCAGTCGGGCGATGACGAGCCACTACAGTACTTTCCCTAACTTGCCGCACGACGTGGGACGTCAGGCTGGGGGCTTAGCGCGGACACCGCTGCCACGCCGACGTATTTGGCTGGGATGCGGCAACTGACGTCTCGCGCTCGATTCATCGCCAGCGCGTCATTCGACTAATGACTTTTGCGAGTGGCTTTAATCGGCCTGATGGAAGAGAGATTCGTCCGTCGAATCGTCGCCCGAGACGCGCGCATTATTCATCACTTCCTTCCCGAGTTTTTGCATCCGGTCGCCCAGCGCCGCGCGACGGGCGTCGCTCAGTCGCGCCGGCGTGGATACCAGCACCATGGCCGCAATCGGATTGCCGTCCTCCTGCAGCAAGGGCACGGCAATGCCCCAAAACCCCGGCGCCAATGTGCCCGGGATGAACGCGTAGCCGCGCGCCCTCGTCTCCGTGATCTGCTTGCGTACGATGTCCGCCGACATATGGGTGTACACAGCGCCATACCGATCAGCATTGGCCCGGAGGATCGATTCGACTTCCTCATCGGGCATCGCCGCAAGAATCGCCAAACCGCCGGCGCCGAGGCCGAGGGGATGTCGATCGCCCACGCGCAAGGCGCTTTGCGGATACTGCTTGTTTGCACTCGCGCGGGAGATGCATATGGCCTCGAGGCCGTGCCGCACAGTGAAGAAAATCCAGTCACCGGTCTCCAACGCTAGAGATCGGAGCACCGGCGCCGCGACACGCTGAATCGCGTAGCTCGGCTCGGCTGCCAGGCCCACCGCGTAGGCTTCCGGCCCGAGCCGATAGCGTCTCGTCGTCGGATCTTGGACCACGAACCTCTCGTCGAGCAACGTACGCGTGAGCCTGACCGCGGTCGTCTTCGTCAAATCCATCCGCCGCGCGATCTCACTGACACCCAACCCATCCGCCTGGGATCTGGCCAGCACCTTCAAAATCCGCAAGCCTCTGCGCAGTGTTTGGGCTCCGTCCGTCACGACGTCGTTCGCTATCGCCCCTCGCATTGCCTCTCCAGTCAATTGGTCCATATTTCGGTCCATTTTATAAGGCTTGATCATTGTTGGTCAAAGAAGTGCCGCATATACTGAAATCACACCATCATATATGGTCCGATATGTGACCCATTTAATAGCCATCGGGCGGATAGCCGATGGCCACCCGGCGCACTTATTGGCCAAGTCGTCGTTCGGCACACAGGCGACTCGATAGGAAAACAAAACATGCGAGACACTGAAACACTCAACGGAGAGCCGTTCAGCCCCGGGCGCGTCATCGTGACCGGAGCTGCCTCGGGCATCGGCCGCGCAACCGCCACATGCTTGCTGCTCGAAGGTTGGCAAGTCGTGGCGATTGATCGCGATGCGCTTGCCCTGGAGCAACTGCGTCTGGAACACGGCAATGCCACAGGTCTTTGCGTCGACGCCGTCGACATAACACATACCAACGAAATCGAGCGGATCGTCGCCGAATTGGCCGACGACGTCCCCCTGCGCGGGTTGGTGTGCTGTGCCGCCAAAGGGGACAACACACCTTTCCTCGAGTTATCGCTCAGTTCGTTGCGTTCCGTATTCGACGTTAATCTGATGGCGACGTTTTCGCTTTGCCAAGCGGCTGCCCAGCGGATGGCGAGGCACGGGAAAGGCGGCTCGATCGTCAACATCACGTCAGTCTCCGGCCTCCGGGCCAACGCAGGGCGATCCGCCTACGGCGCCTCAAAGGCCGCGGTCGAAATGCTGAGCAAGATCATGGCAGTCGAACTTGCGCCCGGGCGTATTCGCGTCAACACCCTCGCTCCCGGCCCCACGCTGACCTCGATGGCTGCGGGCATGCACCGCGGCCCTGAGCGCGAGCGACTGCTCAGATCGGTGCCGCAGGGCCGCTATGCCACCCCGGAGGAAATCGCACAAGGGGTGGCGTTTTTATTGGACGAGCGCCGCTCCGCGTATGTGACAGGACACACGCTCTGTGTCGACGGCGGCATGTACGCGGCCGGTAGTTTCGAACCCTCGCCCGCAATCGCTTGAGGCCCGCAGGCAAGCCCTCGGCTTGCACGTGCCGGCATGCATAAATCATTCGACGGAGACACACATGACATCTAACGCCATCACCTGGGTCGACACGGTGACCAAGCTGGACGAACGCCACGCCGGCGCAGTCATCGTGGCCGGATCACATGGGGGAGGCTACGCTGCTTACTGCGCCGCCCGTGCTCAAGTCCGGGCCGCGATATTCAACGACGCGGGAGTCGGTAAAGACGCCGAGGGAATTCATGCCCTTTCTTACTTCGATGCGCTAGGCGTTCCGGCTGCTACGACCTCGCACCTCTCCGCGCATATCGGTGATGGTAAGGACAATTTCGAGAACGGCGTGATTTCGCATGTAAACGAAACGGCGCGCGCGCTCGGTTGCAGGGTCTCTCAGACTACCCGCGAATGCGCCGGCTTGATGCTGGCTGCGCCCGCATTCACCTATCCAGTCCCAGCAAAAGAGGAAAGTCGCACCGTCATCGCGGATGCGGCAGGACGAGCGGAAGTCGTCGTGATCGATTCGCTGGCCTTGCTCCTGCCACGAGACGCGAATTCGGTCATGGTCGCGGGCTCTCACGGCGCGATTTTGCCGATGGACGACCGCATCCTGCTGGCAGGCGACGCACTGGGTGCGCTTTTCTGCGACGCCGGCTTCGGCAAAGACGACATCGCCGTAAGCAGAATCAAGAAGCTCGATCTGCATGGCAAACCGGGCGCCGCGGTATCCGTCCATAGCGCTCGGATCGGCAACGGTATGTCGGTCTTCACCGAGGGAATCTTGTCCTTCGTCAACGAAACCGCCGCGCGCTACGGTGCCCGAGTGGGGATGACGGCCAGGGAATATGTATCGCTCCTTCAAGACACGTTTGCATCGAAAACTGCGAGCGTGCCGGTACGTGCGAGCGAACCGTGAACTCGACAGTAATCGGCGATACGGGCAAGGTGGGTAGCGCAGTCTTGCCCGCGCACGAAATGGCAGGAAAATTAGCGCAGATACCCGTGACTGCGGGGATGTCACTGACCGGCATATTCGAGCCATTCCGGGATCGGCGTAATCGAGCCACCGGATGATCGCCGCAATCGAGCCAGTGCATGATCGGCGCAATCGGGCCACTCGATGATCGGCGTATTGGAGCCAC